>DATDKO010000513.1:0-4086 GCA_036519935.1 Rubrobacter sp.
GAGTCGGACAAGCCACTCTCCGGATACGGGATACGAAACGGGAGCAGGCTTCTCTACGCTTTCTGCGCCCACTTCGGCCTTACCCACGCCAACGTCATCGGCCACGACCTCGGCGGAGCCATGGCCGTAAAGCTCGCGGCCGATCATCCCGACGTCGTCGGACGCCTCGTCGTCATCTCGGCTCCTGCCGACGAGGACCAGATCGACCTTCCGACCATGCTGTGGCTCGTCACCGTACCTGTCGTCGGTCCCATCTTCTACGCCCTGGGGCGCGTGGCACGTCCCGTCCGCCGCCTCTGGATGCGGCCCTTCGTCGCCGACGCCGACGACCTCACAGAAGAGATAGTGGATGACGCCGGCCGGTCCACGCCCGCCGCCGTCTCCAAGACCTTGAGTATCTCGAGGCGTGAGATCTCCCGCGGCCGGCTCGCCAGGCAGGCCAGGATCATAAAGATCCCCCTTCTCGTCGTCGCCGGGCAAGAGGATCAGATCGTCGATCCTCAATCGGTCGGGGTATGGGCCGGGGGCGTAGAGAGGGCCGAGATCTGCCTTATAGACGAGTGTGGCCACATGCCTATGGTCGAGCGTATAGCCGAGTTCAACGCCCAGATCCTGGCCTTCCTGACGGGCGACGCCCGCTACCTGGATTACGTCCACCCGGTCGAGGAGTCGAAAGAAGAGGTCGAAACCCACCACGTCGAAGGTGTCGACGAGGAGGAGTACGCTACCACAGGCCCATCGGACGATACGGTGGATCTCAGCCCACGCCCCACGGAGCTCGAGCCTGAACGAGACAATGTGCCGAGGGTAGTGCGCAAACACGGAGGAAGGTACCCGGCCAGAATCCGGCCGCAGCAGCACCCCGTCGAGGAGCAACCGACCTCGGGCGATCGGGCCAGACGTGAGCCCTCTGATGAAGATTTTCTACCTGAACTGCCGGACGACCTCTTCGACTGGCCTGAGACGCGGCGCGAATTCGGGTCCCGCGAGCGGCGTCAGGATGGCCTTTCGGACGGCCAGAACGACGATACCAGCTAGTCAGCATTTCAGCACGCTCCGGGCCTTGCAGGCCCTCGCTTTCAGCACGTCAGCTTCGCCCATCCGGGAACTCGCCCCGTCGCGTGGGATCATCCCTCGGAGGTTCTCCCGTGCCTCGGACGAGATCTACCACCCTGCTGAAGTGCTGAAATGCTGACTAGTGCGAGCCGCTGAACGCGGCTCGCACTAGAGCTTCTTCTTCAGATACAGCCACTCGCGAATATCCATGAACCAGGCGGCGATCAAGGATCTCTGCCGCGAGACTTCCACGTAACCCTCAGCCTCGTAGAGTCGCAGGGCGCCAAGGTTGTTGCCCGTCACGTGCAGGCCGACGGACTTCTTGCCCGCGTCCCTGGCGAGGTCTTCCGCCGCCGATAGCAGGCGCCGCGCCATGCCCTGGCGCCGGAAGGAGGGGGAGATCACCAGCCGTTCGATGTAGGCCTCCGAAGCGATGGAGGAGTATGTCGGGTAGGAGAGTAGCGTCGTCGCCCAGATCGCCCGCGGAATGCCCAAGTTGCGGGTGAGAGCCCTCCACAGACCGCGGGCGAGGATGTCCTCCCTGGAGATTTCGGTCCTAACACCGATGCTGCCGGCGATCTCTCCATCTGCGTACCCTTCGACCACCAGGGAGGTCACCCCGCCTGAGGTGTGCTCCAGGCGGATCCACCGCTCCAGGACCTTGAGTGAGCGGTCCATCCTACCGCCGAAGACGTGCCTGAACTGGTCCAGGAATCCTTCAACGACGAGGGCGGCGATAGCCTGGTCATCATCAGGCCGGGCGAGGCGTACGGTGAACTGCTCGGCCTCCATCCGACCATCCTACCAGAGTCCCGACCCTCAGCCGATGAGCCGCTTGCGCATGATCTGGACCGGGATGAGGGCCAGCACTCCGGTAAACACGAGGATCCAGGCCACGTCGACGAGTACTCCCACGGAAGGTCCCGTGGCGAGTTCCCTGCACACGTTGACCGCGTGGTAGAGCGGGGTGAACCAGGCGATCTGCGGTACTGGCGCGGGGAAGTCGTCCACGGGGAAGAAGACGCCAGAGAGCAGAAACAGCGGCGTCACGACCAGGGTAAAGTAATAGGCGTAAAGGTCTATGCGTTCTATAAGGCTGGTAAATAGCGTGCCCATCACGCTGAACATGATGCCGATCATGAGCAGCATCACGGGCAAGAGCAGAGCCCACCACGACGTGACTAGCGGCTGCCCGAACACGATCCCCAGCAGCACTATCATCGCGAGAAACGCTGTGCCGTAGAGCGCCGCGCGCGTCCCCGCCCACAGATACTCACCACCAACTACGTCCTCTGCGTTGACGGGCGTGGTTATTATGGCGTCGTAGATCTTGTCTATCTTGAGCTTGACGAAGGTGTTGAACGTGCTCTCGAAGGAGGCGGCGAACATGGCGTTGCTCGCCAGGAGACCGGGCGCTACGAACTGGACGTAGGGCTGGCCGTTGATGCCTCCCTGCTGGATAAACGCCCCGAGCCCGAGCCCGAGGGCCGCCAGATAAAGGAGCGGTTCGACGAAGTTGGGGAACAGGATGGTCTTCCAGTACTTCCGGAAGATGGTGATGTTGCGCTGCCACACCCTGAACGACCCGCGCGCCGAGGGTATCCTTATAGTACCCACTATTCGACCAACCTCCTCCCCGTGAGCCGCAGGAAGACGTCCTCCAGCCCTGCCTGGCGGTAAACGGTGTTCTCGATCTCCGTCCCCGAGCTCCGCACCCGCTCCAGGAGGGCATCAGCGTCGTCGGTGTAGGCGAGGATAGACTCATCGCCGGTCCGCTCTACAGCGTCTGCGGCAGCCTCCAGAATGGGAACGAGCTCTTCGAGGGACCTGTGGTCCGTCCTGAACTCCAGGACCTGCGGGCTGACGTGCTCTTGGACCAGCGCCCCCGGGGTTCCTTGGGCGATGATCAAACCCCCTTCCATGATGACGAGCCTGTCGCACAGCCGCGCGGCCTCCTCCATGTAATGGGTGGTGAGGATGAGGGTCTTGCCCTCTTCCGTGAGTTCGCGCAACCGGTCCCAGACGAGCAGGCGCGCTTGCGGGTCGAGCCCCGTAGTCGGCTCGTCGAGTACGACGATCTCAGGGTCGTTTAGCAGGGCCCGGGCGATGAGCAAACGCCGCTTCATCCCGCCAGAGAGCTGCTCGACCGTCGCTTCTGCCTTCTCGGAGAGCTGCATGAAGTCGAGAAGCTCCTCCGCCCTCCTGAGTACCAGCTTCCTGGGAAGGTCGTAGTACCTGCCGTAGATGAGCAGGTTCTCCTCTACCTTGAGCTCGTCGTCGAGGTTGTTCTCCTGAGGCACGACCCCGATGCGGCGTTTGATCTCCCGCTCGTGGTGGTAGACGTCGAGACCGGCGACGGCGAGCTCTCCGCCCGTCGGTATTACAGCCCCGTAGATCATCTTCATGGTCGTCGTCTTCCCAGCCCCGTTCGGCCCGAGGAAACCGAAACACTCTCCACCGAAGACCCTGAAGTCGACACCCTTTACCGCCTCGAACCCCGAGTAGCTCTTCTTCAGACCTCGCGCCACAAGGGTTGACTCCCCAGACAGGGCCCCCTTGGTTCTCTCCGTCTCCGTGTTCAACCGCCAACCTCTCCATATTCTTGGAAACTCTTGGAAACGTTCAATAATCCCGACCCAGGAAACCGCCGCCACTCGCCCGATCCGGCCGGCGTTTCGAACCACGCTAGAGTCGGGGAAGATCTCGGGAACGGCACATATACTACCGTATCTCGGCTCTCGGACCAGGGCCAGGGTACCAGTGTCCCACGGAGTATACGGCCAGCCAGGCTCGCTGCAATCGGCGGAGATACTTTGTCACTCATTAAGAAATGTTCATTAAATACTCTATCGCTTTGCGATAAGTGCTGCTAAAATCTCGCGCATGTTTCGTTCGGCGAAGCGGCAGCGACGCGGATCGTGTACAGCTTTTGCACAGGTGGGAAGGACGGAGAGGGCACATGGGCAAAAGATCTGATCGACGCAAGTTCAGGAGGCGACGCAGGTGGGCTTCGTTCTTCGGGCTGTTGTC
>DATDKO010000514.1:0-4729 GCA_036519935.1 Rubrobacter sp.
GAGTACGAGCGAACGGCGCAGGAGAGAGGCTCCGAGGAGGAAGCCGAGAGGGAACTCAGGGAGCGGCGCGGTCGTCTAGAGCGACGGGTCGAGCCGCTCTCCGAAGAGAGTCGCGGTCGCTATGAGGAGCAGTGGGGAGAGGTCGAGAGAGTCTTCGTAGATAATCCGCAGAGGTCCATAGAGATGGCGGACCGGACCGTCTCCGACATCCTGGATGAGCGCAACTTCGTCTCCGACGCGGGCCAGTCCGACGAGGAGACCGAGCGGGGCTTGGCCGCCATGCACCCCGAAATCGCCGACGACTACAGGGAGGCGCGGCGCATAAGGGCCGAAGTCGTGGCCCGTTCGGCAGGGCGCGTGGAGGAAGATTCGAACGAGGAGTTCACCGAAGAGTTGCGGCAGGCCATCCGCAAGTATCGTGCAGTCTACCAGCGGCTCCTAAGAGAATAGCGAGGCTGCCGAAGAGGCTACGTGGGAGCACTGACTGCAGGCCTCCGGTGGGCATTTTGTGTCAGGAGTTGGGGCGCTCTACCACCCAGCGCTTCGTGGCCACCAGCGGTGAAGAGCTTGCCCTCGCGGAGAGATCTCCGGGACAGTGCCTCGCTCCCGGAGCCTTTCGGTGAAGAGGTACGGCAAGCTGGCAGCCGGGAAGAACCGTAGATCATCGAGGGCGCTCATGCCTGACTCCCGCAGCGTGCTACCCGCACCCAAGCTGCTGGATCTCCTCGGGATTTGTGCCGACGCGGATGTCATCATAGAGGTAGCGGAGGAGAAGCGGGCCGGGATCCTACAGGGCTGCGGCTCTTCTTTGCCTGCGTGAAAATCTGCTGTTCGGGGGATGCGCTAGGCTTCTTAGGGTGGCATCATGCTTACGGTGGAAACGCACGACCGCCTTAAGAGAAAGTGGGTCGGAAGGAGGAGCACACCATGGCCGAAGGAAGGACGCGCGACAGGCAGCGGCAGGAGGAAAGGACACCGCTTAAGACCGAGCGCGGCAGCACCACCATAAGCAACGCCGTCGTCTCCCAGGTCGCTGGCATCGCAGCGCAGGAGGTCGAAGGGGTTCAGATGGGCGGTGGCACTTCACGCGCCGTCGGTGGGGTTCTCGACAGCGTGAGAGTAGGCTCGGGCACCACCCGCGGCGTCACGGTGGAGGTCGGCGAAGAGGAGACCGCCATCGACCTCTCGCTGGCTGTAGAGTACGGCAGGCCCATACCGCAGGTCTGCGAAGCGGTGCGCAGCAACGTTATAAGGCGGGTCGAGAACTTGGTGGGATTGCGGGTTACGGAAGTCAACATGACCGTAAATGACGTCCTCTTCCCGGAGTCTCAGGAGCAGGAGCAGCAAGGCTAGCCGCAACTCACAGCGCTACGAACAAGGATAGGTTCATCGCTGAAGTTTGAGGCCGTTGGCACGGCTCCTAAAGGTATGCTGGCAGTTATTCTGTTCTTTTTGCATTTCTAAGGCAAGGGGTTGCGACGGAACGATCTACGTCCTAAAGAGCGGTTGTCCTTGGCGGTTGCTACCGAAGGTTCTAGAACCTTGCCACTTGCAGGAATGCGCTGTCGCCTTCGGAGAGCACGGTGCTGAACCTATAACAGCCTCCATTAGTAGTTTGCGCATCACGCCCAGACAAGCGGACTCAATATTCTTCGACATCATGCGGTACCTCCGCCTTGCGCCCGAGACGCTCCTGCAACTTCTGCTCCACGGCGGCCCTGAAGGCGTCCGCATGCTTCTCCTGCACCTCTTCGAGACTCCCCTCGAGGGCCGCCCGCCACGAGAGGGAGCGGTCCTTATCAAAGCGTGCCTCGATGTGGTGACGGGCCTCGTCTAGGTTGAACTCGTCGAGGAATTGGTCGGCGATCTCCTTCCCCAACTCTTCGGAGGAGATGAGATCCTCTATCGTCTTGGCCACCCACTCGGCACTCAGATCGCGGTACTTCTGGTCAGCCAGTTCGCCTAACTTCTCGGCGGGCGGTATGACCTTGCCGCGGACGCCGTTCTCTTCCAGCTTGCGCTCGATGTACTCGACCCGGCGGGTGTCCGGCAAGATCGCGTTAAGCTCGAAGCGCTTGCCAGATATGCCTCTGCTATATCCGTTTCGCTGGTAGAGGTACTCCTTCGCCGTGTCAGATAGCTTCGTGCGCAGCTCCCATGAGATGTTTTTCTTACGGTGGAAGGGCTCGGAGACCAGACCCATCTCCAGGGCGTCCTCGACCGTGAGGCCGATATCCACCACGTCGACGAAGTACCCAGGCATGCGCCTAGTCTCCTCGGCCATGACGCGCGCGATATCGTAGCCGTCGAGGTCAGCATCGTGGAACACAAATAGCTGGCAGTCGCCGCCTTCGGCGCGGTCGAAGAGAGTGCGTACGGCTTCCGTCGGCTGGCCCTTGCCGGAACAGATTGCCATGTCGTAGCGCTCGCCGAGTTTCGCCGCTCGGAGCTTGGGTAGCTCGCCCTCCTTCTCCACGTAGAGGATCTTATCGAAGGTGTACTTGGGGAACTGGTATGCGGCGATCTCACGGGTGCCTAGAGCCACGGATTTTCCGGTATGCGGCTCGTGGAGGTGCCCGCGCGGATCGGTCCACATACCCTCTATAGCACCGCGCTCCTCCTGGTACTCAGTGAGCAGCCCCTGGGAGAAGTAGGAGTAGTCCAGCGCCTTACCGATCTCCCACTCGGAGTGGTTGTAAGCGAGTGGCCGGGTAGCGTAGTAGAGGTCGCGGCGGTTGAAGGTGGTTCCGGCGTTGCGGATGGCCTGAGGCAGCACCTCGAAGACAATGTCTTTGATGTAGGTCTTCGGTATCGGCGCGTAGTAGGTCTTGCGTGGCGCCCGCGCTGCCCTCTCCTGCCTCTTGGCCCCCTTGTAGAGCGGCTTGATGGCGCTGAAGATCGCGTCGCCGATGAGGCCGCCTGGGTCGCCGGTAAAGTCCCTCTTCGGCATGTGGACTAGGCCCCTTCCATGTTCAGGCGGGTCTTGCCACGATCCAGGAACAAGGGCGCCGGTGTGACGATATGGGCCGCCACGGCCACGCTTGCGGGTGTCCGAAACCACGCGCTGTCTGTTGTCGGCAAGGCGCGCCCCTCCGAGAGGAAGCCCTGGATACCACGAGATTTGAACTCCGGTCCGGCAAGCGTGGTTCCCTCTAGCGGGTCGCCGAAGGTCGGCGAGAAGTTGATGCCGCAGTAGAGGTGGCCTGGCTCGTCGAGGACGGCCAGCGCGAACTCGAAGGTGAAAGGCAACCCCGAGGGTAGCGTGCCCGGGCGCTTGACGTACTTGAACTCGTTCACGTTGTAGATGTGCTCGAAGAAGCTGCGGAAGTGTTCCTCGCCCACGTGGCCCAGGGAGGCGGCCTTCGGCTCTTTTGCCTCTTCCTTCATCGCCGCAAGCAGCCAGGCAACCTCCGCAGGTCTATCCTCGAACTCCGAGAGATGTGTCAGATCCTGAGGCAGGGCCGAGCAGACGGCCTTCGCCTTTTTCGTGCTTGTGAGGCCCGCAAACTGGCGCACGAAGGTTCCCAGCGGCAAGTCGCGGCCGCAGCCGTTACGGGCGTGGGCGATATGGGAGGAGACGAGTACGTTCAGCGAATCGCTGCTGTACCAGTGCGGGCTCGTAGGCTGCGAGGGGACGTACTTCTTGATGTCCTTACGGGTCGATTTGTAAATTTCGGCCTCTTCTGGATCATCGCCCTTAGCCTGATAAGAGAGCGTCGCGTGGGGGTTGAAAGCGGCAAATGAGCGCACCCAGTGCCGCGGGTGAAAGTCCTGCACGAGGTGCTCAAGCGCCGGATCTGCCACGAACCCGGGCACGACGGGCACATCCACGCTTGTTCCGCCTGCCCAGGAATCTTCATCGCGCTCGCTATGGGCGATCTGCACGTTTCCGGCAGGGTCGATGCTAGGCTGGATCACGTGCTTAGTTCCGCCACGTGCCACAACGGCTAAGGCTTTGCGCGACCCTAAGGCGTACGGGATGCCCACCACGGTCTTCAGCGCGTTGCCCTGGGCGCCGCGCGTAGGCGAGCGGTACGCAGCCTTATCGCTCACGCGGACGTTGTAGTCGAGCATCCTACGCACGACATCAGACGGGATGCCGGGGCCGTTGTCCGAAACACGGATGCGAATTGCGCCCGGTGACCCGTCGTCGCTAACCGAAACGGTGATCTGTGGCGGGGCGCCTGCTGCCTCGCAGGCGTCTAAAGAGTTGTCGATCAACTCCTTGAGAACAACGTGCGCAAACTCGTCGGTGTGCACACCCGTAAGCGTTGATAACTGCCGCGCGTCGAAGTACTCGGCAGCCCGGGAGATCTCGAAAGCGGTCCGCTCGAACCTGACGCTCACGCGACCCCCTCCGGCTTGTCGAGGTCAAAATAGTCGTGAGCCATCTCGAAGACCTGTCGCTCGGACTGGATGATGTCCGTGCGGCGCAGCTCCTCATCCTCACGCATAACCTGGATGATGTCGGCCTTGTGTTCCTTTATGGCCGCGGCAAGATCCGGCGTGAACCTCTCGGCCGGATAGACTTTTAGGGTATCCTCGGCCTTGTTCGTCCTGAGCGTGACCCCAGCCTCCGATATGGCGAACAGCACGTCCCCGATGCTCAAAATTCCGCCTCCCCTTGTTCGTTGACGAGCACGCCGTTGAGCAAGTCGCTACCGTCACCATCCCCGTCCCTATATAGGGATAGGGACGCAGGGACGGAAAGCCTGACCCGCTCCGTGCG
>DATDKO010000515.1:0-15232 GCA_036519935.1 Rubrobacter sp.
CCTCGCTACCTGGCGCTCGAGGTCGATTACCTTCCTCACGCCCGCGAGGTTCATCCCCATCTCCTGGGTCAGCCTCTGTATGTAGCGTCCGAGGTCCACGTCCTCCTGCGAATAGAGCCTGGTGTTCTTTATGCTCTTGCGCGGACGGAGAAGTCCCTTCTGCTCGTACATCCTTAGCGTCTGCGGATGCACCCCGATAAGCTCGGAAGCTATCCCGATCATGTACACAGGACGCTTTCTGAGGCTCACGATCCCACCTTCTTGAAGAGATCCTCCCTGACATCCTCATCCCGCTCTTCGGCGAGGGCCTCCAGGATCTCACGCTCTCGCCGCTTGAGCTTTTTCGGCACGACCACGCCTACCCGCACGATGAGGTCCCCGTTCTCTCCCCCATTCTTCTTCGTCCTGGGCGCTCCTGCGCCCCTCACCTTGAACTGCTTGCCGTCCTGCGTGCCAGCCGGCAACTTGACCTTCACCGTACCGCCGCCAGGCCTTGGCACCTCGATCTGCGCCCCGAGCACCGCCTCGACGAAGCTGACGGGAACCTCGACCACAAAGTCGTCGCCACGCCGCCTGAAGACAGGATGCTCCTCGACCCGCGTCACGACGTAGAGATCTCCCGCAGGCCCACCTCTCCTGCCGGCGCTTCCCCTGCCAGGGATCCTGACCTTCATGCCATCCTTCGCCCCAGCCGGAATCCTGACCTTGACCTGCCTGTTCCTGCGTACCCTGCCGTTGCCGCCGCAGACAGAGCACGGCTTCTCGATGATCCTACCCTCCCCTCCACACCTGGAACAAGGCGTGGAGAGCGCGAAAAACCCCTGGTCACGACTCTGTATACCCCTGCCACCACACTCGGGACAAGTTATCGGCGCTGTCCCGGGAGCCGCCCCTGTGCCTCTGCACTCCCCGCACGCCTCCTCGACCGGCACCCCGACCCGCGTCGTTACGCCATTCAAAGCGTCTCTGAAACTTAACCTGACACTTACGGTTATATTCTCGCCTTTTACACTGGCTGTTCTGGTGGTCCCGGCCGAACGTCCGAAGATATCCCCGAGGTTTCCGAAACCGCCGAGCAGATCCGAGATGTCTTCGAAGTCCGCGCCACCCGTCCGTCCGTGTCCGGCACCCTGGGTGCCGAAGAAGGTGCGGGGACCTTCGTCGTATTCCCGTCTTTTCTCTGGTTTCGAAAGGACTTCGTACGCTTGCTGTATCTCCTTGAAACGCTCCTCCGCCTGTCTGTCGCCTGGGTTGGCGTCGGGATGGTACTTGCGAGCGAGCCTGCGGTAGGAGCGTCGGATCTCATCCTGCGAAGCTTCCTTGGATACCTCGAGAGCTTTGTAGAGATCCACCTTCGCCATACGCTAAGCCTGCTTCGCAACTACAACTTTCGCCGTCCGAATCGGCTTCCCATTGAGTAGATAGCCTCTCTGGAAGGTCTGGATGATGGTGCCTTCCTCGTGCTCCTCGGAGACCAGGCCCATAACGGCTTCGTGGACGTTCGGATCGAAGGGTTGGCCGTCTGAGGCGACGGGCAAGAGACCTTCGTCGCCGAGTACTTCGGCGAGTTGGTCCCTGGTAGCCTGCACGCCCTCCCGGATATCTCCCCCGGCCTCGAGCGCGCGGTCCAGGTTGTCGAGAAC
Organism: Rubrobacter sp.; assembly: GCA_036519935.1. Taxonomy (GTDB): domain Bacteria; phylum Actinomycetota; class Rubrobacteria; order Rubrobacterales; family Rubrobacteraceae; genus Rubrobacter_D. Next base: position 1,644 of record DATDKO010000515.1, read on the forward strand.
AGGAAGGAGCTCCTGTACCAGCCTCTCTGATGCCATCGATAGTACGCGGCTGCGTTCCCGCTCTTGTCGCTTGCGCGAGTTCTCGAACTCGGCCTTCAGGCGACGCAGGGCGTCGAGATACTGGTCCCGTTCCCTGCGCGTGTCCTCCAGCTCTACCGAAAGCACCGTCGCCTCGTCCCATTCCACGTCCTCGCCGGTGGCCGGTTCGACTTCGGCGTCTTCTGGCGCGCCAGGGCTCTCCCCGTTTTCGAGGGACGCAGGGTCGAGCGGGGAGCCCTCGGCCTCCTCTACCGCCCCCTCTTCCTGCCGAGGTTCATCCCCGAGTTCGGGGTCTCGCTTGTTCTCCTCGCTGCTCAAAGCTCCCTAGTCCTCCTGTGGCTGCCGCGCGGGCAGCCGGGGTGAATCTCTCCACCCGCGGCTGCCCGGGTTTGTCTTTACTTGCGCTCCTCGTCATCCTCGTCGACGACCTCGGCGTCCTCCACCAGGTCATCGTCGGTATCTGTGGCCCCGGCGGAGCTGGCCTCTTGCTGCTGGGCTGCCTGGCTGTAGAGAACCTCGGAGAGCTTGTGGGAGGCGGTCATCAGATTCTCTTGCTTGCGCTTGATCTCCTCGACGTCGCCGCCGGCGAGAGCCTCCTTGGCCTCCTTTATGGCCTGCTCTATCTCCAGTTTGGTGTTCGGGTCCACCTTGCCGTCCACATCCTTCAGCGAACGCTCGATGGAATACACCAGGTTGTCAGCGTTATTGCGGATGTCAGCCTCTTCGCGGCGCTGCCTGTCCTCTTCGGCGTGCGATTCCGCATCCTGCATCATCTGCTGAATCTCCGCGTCGGAGAGGCCACTGGAGGCAGTGATCGTGATCCTCTGCTCCTTGCCCGTCCCCAGGTCCTTGGCCCCGACGTTGACTATGCCGTTCGCGTCTATGTCGAAAGCGACCTCGATCTGGGGTACACCCCTGGGAGCGGGCGGGATGCCGACAAGCTGGAAGTTGCCGATGATCTTGTTGTAAGCCGCGATCTCGCGCTCGCCCTGATAGACCTTGATCTCGACCGATCCCTGATTATCGTCCGCGGTGGTGAATACTTCACTCTTACGTGTAGGTATAGTCGTGTTCCGCTCGATGAGCTTGGTGAACACCCCACCCTTGGTCTCTATACCGAGGGAGAGTGGCGTGACGTCGAGGAGCAGCACGTCCTTGACCTCTCCTGCGAGCACTCCGGCCTGGATGGCTGCCCCGACCGCGACGACCTCATCAGGGTTGATGCCCTTGTGAGGCTCTTTGCCCGTGATCTCCTTTACCTGCTCCTGGACCGCGGGGATGCGGGTCGAGCCGCCGACGAGTATAACCTGGTCGACCTGGCCAGGCTGCAGACCGGCGTCCTCCATCGCCTGGCGAACGGGACCGGCCGTCGCCTCGACGAGGTCAGCGGTCAGGTTGTTGAACTGCGCCCTTGTAAGCGTCAGGTCCATATGCTTCGGACCGTTCTGATCCGCCGTGATGAAAGGAAGGTTTATCGAGGTGCTGGTAGTCGACGAGAGCTCCCTCTTGGCCTTCTCGGCGGCCTCGACCAGGCGCTGGGCGGCCATCTTGTCCTTCGAGAGATCTATACCTTCTACCTTCTTGAACTCTGAGACCATCCACTCGACGACTTTGGCGTCGAAGTCGTCGCCGCCGAGGTGGTTGTTGCCACTCGTTGCCTTGACCTCGAAGACCCCCTCGCCGAGCTCCAGGATTGAGACGTCGAAAGTACCGCCACCCAGATCGAAGACGAGTATGGTCTGGTCCTCCTCCTTGTCCATACCGTAGGCCAGCGACGCCGCGGTCGGCTCATTGATAATACGCTTGACGTTCAACCCGGCGATCCTGCCAGCGTCCTTGGTCGCCTGGCGCTGGGCATCCTCGAAGTACGCGGGTACCGTGATAACGGCCTCGCTAACCTCCTCACCAAGGTACTCCTCAGCATCCCTCTTCAGCTTCTGGAGGATCATCGCGGAGATCTCGGGCGGAGAGTACTCCTTGTCGTCGACCTCTATCCGAATGTCCCCGCCAGGGCCCGACTTGACCTGGTAGCCCACGCGCTCGGCCTCAGTCTTCACGTCACTGTAGCGCCGCCCCATAAAGCGCTTGATCGAATAGACCGTGCGCTCCGGGTTCGTGACCGCCTGCCTCCTCGCCAGCTGCCCTACCAGCCGCTCCCCACTCCTCCTGTCGAAGGCCACAACCGAAGGCGTCGTCCGCTCTCCTTCGGAGTTGGTGATCACCGTAGGATCCCCACCCTCAAGTACCGCAACACAACTGTTGGTCGTGCCCAAATCTATGCCAATGCTCTTGGCCATGCGCATACCTCCCACGAGATAACGTTATCTAAAGTGCCGTCAGTATAAAATCTGAGTGTCACGTTTGCAAGTTTTTCGTCGCCGGTTGCTGTTACGGAGGAGGCCTGGTATAGGGTAGGATAATGTTGTCTGCGGTGCAGTGGACGCTGGTAGTACGTTTTGAGGGTGTAGGGAGTCAGATTGGACGAAACGATCCTGTTGGTCGATGATGACGCGGCGCTCTTGGAGGTCACGTCCATCGTACTGGCATCTGAGGGTTACCGGGTAGTGACGGCTGAGGACGGGGCCGAGGCGCTCCGGATCCTCGGGCGGGAGGGTTTGGATCTCGTGGTGCTCGACATCATGTTGCCGAGGATGAGCGGGTTCGAGGTGTTGAAGAAGATGCGCGAGCACAGCGACGTCCCTGTCGTCTTGCTCACGGCGAAGAGCCAGTCTGTAGACAAAGTAGTCGGACTAGAGCTTGGGGCAGACGATTACATCACCAAGCCCTTTGACACCAAAGAGTTGCTGGCCAGGATCAAAGCCATCCTAAGGCGTTTCGGCCGGGATGGCAGGGGCAGGGAGGGGTTATTGAAGCTGGGCTCTTTGGAGTTGGATCCCAACGGCTACACCGTCAGCCGCTCGGGGGAGACGTTGGATCTCACGCCTACCGAGTTCAAGATACTAGCGCTCCTCATGCGCCGTCCCGGGCAGGCCTTTACGCGGGCCCAGATCTCCGAGGCCGTCTCCACGGGGTCGCATTACCTGGCAAGCCGCTACATAGACGTCCACATAAGCAGGCTCAGGGCCAAGGTCGAGCGGGACCCTTCGAGTCCGGAGATCGTGCAGACCGTCCCTAGCGTCGGCTACAGGGCCGCGAGGCCAGTCTAGATCCCACGATAGAAGATGGGCATAGCAAAGAGAGAAAATAAGGGACTCCCGCCGGCGTTGAGCTTCAAGGCCAGGATCTTCGTGGCCCTCGTCGGGATCTCTTCCGTGACGAGCCTTATGATCGGGCTGGTCCTGTACTACTTCGCCCAGGACAGGCTGGTGCATGCGGAGAACACTCTTCTCAAGCAACGCTCCCAGACGGCGAACGCAGGCGCGCAGGCCTTCCTGGAAGGCCTGCGCGAACCTGAGGATAAGACCCTCCCGCCCCCTCCCGATTACGCCGAGGAGCTCGTCCGGGCGGTCGCCGATCCGACGGGCCTCGAGGTGCTCTACGTAGGACCCGACATGGAACCTCTGGCTGCCCGCGACGGCCTCGGGAATCCTCTCGACCCCGGGAAAGCATACGGGAGACTCGACAAGGCGGAACTCAAGGAGACCGCATCATCGCCAGGGCGAGAGGGCAGACTCGTGTGGAGCGAGGGACGCTCGGGATACGTAGCGATGTGGCCGCTCACGGCCTACGACGGTACCGTGAAGGGAGTCTTGGTCTACCACGTTCCCCGCGACGAGCTCGGAGATACGCTGGCCTACCTGCGCTACGGCATCCTTGGGGCGATTCTGACGAGCATCCTCCTCGCCGGGGCGGCTAGCCTGCTTCTCACGCGTCAGGTCACGCGTCCCCTCTCCGAGACCAGGGACGCAGCCATAAGAGTCGCCTCAGGGGATTATGCGGCGACCGTGCCCGTCAAGAGCAGGGACGAGCTCGGCGAGGTAGCAAGGACTTTCAACTACATGGCCGAGGAGATAGAGCACTACGTCGGGGAGATCCAGGAGCAAAAGAGCCGTCTGGAAGCCGTCCTCGAAGCCTCTCCCGAGGCTGTCGTGGCAACGGACTCCGGCGAGCGGGTCACGATGGTCAACGCGGCGGCGGCCAGGATGCTGGGCATAAGGGCCTCAGACAGGGGGCGTACGCTGGAGGAGATCGGGGTCCCACGCGCAGTCCTCAGGTGCCTGCGCCAAGCGGCCGCCAACGGGGTAGCGGTAAGGGAGGTCGAGCTTGGAGAGAAGGCTTTCTGGGCTTACGCCGCCCGGATGGACAGGGGGCAACCCGGCGTCGCATCAAACGGCGACGCCGGCATCATCCTGGCCGTAAGAGACATAACCGAGCACCGCTCGCTGGAGAAGGCCAAGACTGGCTTCGTCTCGGACCTTTCCCACGAGCTCAGGACCCCATTGACCACCATCCAGAGCGCGGTCGGCCTGCTGGAGCGGGCACGCGACCGGCTCGACCCGCTGGAGCACCGGGCGCTTGAGCTGGCCGATCAGGAATTGAAGCGCATAAGGGGGATGGTCGAGGAACTGATGACCCTGGCCCAGATGGACTCCTGGAAGTACCAGCTCGAGGTAGGGCCGGCAAACATGAGTACGGTCGTCCAGACGGCAATAGAGTCGGTAGAGGCCAAGGCCCAAAGGTTCGGCATCGAGATATACTTCGGTGACGCGGGCGCGCACAGGTGCATCTGCGACGTCCAGAAGCTCTACCAGGTCTTCCTCAACCTGCTGGACAACGCGATCAAGTACTCCGACTCAGGCGCCAGGGTGGACGTAGAGATAGAGGAGGACGACTCGACGCTGACCGTCCGCATCCGTGATACGGGCGTAGGCATCCCCAAAGAGGATCTGAACCAGCTCTTCGAGCGTTTCTACAGGGTGGACAAGGACCGCTCCCGCGCGACAGGGGGAAGCGGGCTTGGCCTCGCCATAAGCAAGCAGATAGTGGAGATGCACGGCGGCACCATCTCCGTCGAGAGCGAGATCGACGTGGGCTCCGTCTTCGAGGTCAGGCTCCCGAAGGCGTTCCTCTCCCGCTCCGTAAGTCATGCTCTCTAGCGTAAGGTCGGCAAGACAGGTCGCAGTCCTCTCGATAGTGGCTGTCTTTGTGGCGGGGTGCGCCCACGCCGATAAGGAGGTCTCCATCGCGCCCCTCGCCCCGGCAGCGGGCAGGGTGGACCCCGGACTCGGCCCCGGGACAGGAGCCCTCAGTTCGGGACCCGGGTACAAAGGCTCGCCGAGCTGGAGTCCGGGTGGCGACAAGATCGCGTTTACGGTAGACGGCTACGTGGTGGACAGGCTGACGGACTCGGGAGACCTGAGGCACCGGACCACCAGGGATTTCATCGCAGAAGATACAGAGTGGATCTCGGAAGATACCCTGATGATACTCGGCGCGGCGTCGCCCTCAGGGACAGAGGAGACCCCGAGTTCCCTCTACAGGGCGCGAGCAGAGAAGAATTCGCTGGAACTAGAGAGGGTCGAGAAGGGGGTTTCGGCCATCGGCCCAGGCAGGGGGGGTTTGATCTTCGCCATCGGTCGCGGGGCTTTCGAGAGCGGGCTCGCGCTGACGCGAGGCAGTGGGGACGTCCGCAGACTCTACTCCAAGTCTATCAAAGGGCGCGTCGCGTCCCTCTCCCTCTCGCCGGATGGCGACGAGGCCGTCGTGGCTGTGCGTCCTCCCGGAGACCTCGAGACCTCGGGGTTGCACGTATTCGATCTTCGGAAGGGGAAAGGGCGAGAGATAACGCGGCTTGACGGCAACCAGGAGATCATAGGCACGCCCCAGTGGACGGGGCAGTACCTCTACTTCGTAGCCGGGGAGAAAGATACGCCTGTAGACAGGGACGGCTCAGAGCCACTCTACGAGATCTATCGTGTGCCTGAGGAGGGCGGGGCGCCCGAACCCGCGCCTGGTGTAGGAGAGGACTTTGTAGCAGCGAGCATCCGCGTCTCTCCGGACGGCGAGCGATTGGCCGTCATCGGACGCCTCAACCCGAAGTCGCCGACCAACCTGTACGTGCTGGACCCCCTCGCGGAGGACCTCACAGCCATAACTACCAACGAGGACATGGAGATAAAGACCGGGCCGGACGACCTCGCGTGGTCGCCCGGCGGGAAGAGCGTCGCGGTAATCGCCCGCGGCACCCCATCTACGGAACCTGAGGTGCGTGCGGACCCCGCAGATAGGCTCCTGAGAGACTTCTACAACCTCTACGAGATACCGGTCGATGGCCCCGAGGATGCGTCGCCATGAGGGACATAATATTCTGGCTCTCCGGCGCAGCCCTCGCCTTTCTGGTCACAGCGGGAGCTTTCCTACTCTTGGCGAACCTCGCTACCGCCCCTTCCCAGAAGCGTCTGAATCCGGACCAGGCAAGTGGCGGGTCCGGACAATCCGTGGATCTGATACTGGACAGAGAACAGCTCGCGTCTCTCAGGTACCTCCCGAATCAGAGTCTCACCCTGGTAGTTGAGAACGAGGGTGGAGAGCAACTCTCGGATGTGAACGTAACCCTGATCGTCTTCTCCGAGAACACAGCCCTTTCAGACCGCCGCTACTACAGACAGACGATCGAGAAGATACCGGCCGGCGAGGCTGCCAGCGTGCGTTTCGAGTTCGACCTTCTGATCCGCGAAGAGCCTGTCGCGAGACCACCTACAGCGAACCCTGAACCATCGCGTGAGATCCTGGAGATAAGGGCCACGACGCCCGAAGGCAACTCGACGGTCAGGACGGTGATCCTGCCACCCTCAGGCCCTACCGGCTTCTTTGCTCGCCCGCGGTACGGGCCAGCGTACCAGGCACAGGCGACTTGAGCCCGGGCAGTTTTACCCGCCCGACCAGCGCCCGCGCCAGCTCCCCAACCTCGACGGCGCTCTTCAGGTCGATGTGCGCGAGCGTGTAGTAGCTCATACGGTAAGGGGCGCGGCGCACGGGCTGCCAGCCGCTCTCCAGCAGGAACGAAGTTGGCACGTGGTTGGACACCCCGCGGTCGCTGGCTATTGCCTCGACCCTCCCGACGCCCCGCTGCCTGAGATCCCTGAGCATCCTCACCAACAGCCGGCGGCGCGTACGTACGTCTCCCCCGGCATAGGCCAACAGCACAGCCTCATCATCGATCGGCCCCAGAGGATAACGCGCTGCCCGCGCCAGACGTTCGGGCGGCCCGTAGACCACAAATCCCTGAACCTCTCCACCGCGCCGCACCGCAAAACCCGCCGTCCCCCAGAGGTCATTCAGCTCGCGGAACCACTCTTCGGCGGAGTACCTATCGCCTGTCCAGTACGAGATCACGGCCCCAAGACCGGGCACCTCGCTGGCATCCTCGGCTGAGATCTCGCCGACCATCGGCACGAATGACGTGGGTTTCATCGCTCCGGACCGCTCTCCTTCGGTCCCCGCAGCCGTTCCCTGGTCTCCCTCACCTTCCTGCGCAGCTGCTCGGATCTCTCGGCGTCGGCAATCTCCTCACCAGCCTCGGGCTCGACGTCGCGTGACACGTCCCTGAGGTAGGGTCGCTGAGCCTCTGCCTCCCCTGAGGCGGGGGAGGAGTCGCTGAGGTCGACCACCTCGGGGCGTTGGCGTGACCCTTCGCGGACCTCGGCCAGACGCTCCCTCATCTGCTCCTGGGCATCGAAATAGGTCTCGCGGCCCCTCTCGCGGGCTTCACCGGCCCTGTTGGCGAGCGAACCCCTGAGCTCTTTGCCGCTGCGGGGGGCCAGGAGTATGCCCACCAGGGCCCCTACCGCGCCGCCGAGTACGAAGGTTCTCAGTCGCTGCCTGTCCAGCACTTTTGTCTCCTTCTGGGCCTCCAGGGTTATTCTAACCGCTTTTTGCGCGGGTGATGGGGACCCCGTGCCTTGGGGTGCCCGCGTCGAGGAGCATCGCCGAGGCATGCCGGCCTGCCCTGTCGGCTATCCCCGAGACCCTGTTGGTCACGATCTCGACGGCCGCATCCGATGTATTCTCTATGGAGACGTTCTCCACGGCCTGCACACCGGCCCTGGCGGAACTCTCGACGATGTAGTCGTGGATCTGACGTATCTCCTGGAAGTAGGAGATGTACTCCTCAGCAGGACGACGCATCGCCGTGCCCAGCGCCCTGATGTAGAAACGCGAGCGGTGCACGTGCTCGTCCGATAGGTAAACAACGAGCGTGCACACGTTCGGGTGGTCGCGGTACCGGTTGAGGATGATCTCGGGCACGAGGTGAACCCCCTCGACCACGAGGTTCGTCCCCTCCTTCAGGCCCCTGTCAACGATGGCCTCGACGCCGACGGCGACCTGGGAAGCCTGCTGCCTGAACCCGAAGAGGACCATCTCGTCTTCCTCGACAGGCACCCTCACGTCCTCGCGCTCTATCTTGTATGAGCTCTTGTGGAGCAAAGGGAGCAGGTCGGGGCTTATGGCACGCCGCAGGACCTCCCTGATCGAGTCAGTACCGACCACGCTCTGGATGTTGAGGCGCCTGGCCACGTCGGCGGCCAGCGTGCTGGTCCCTACCCCCGTCGCCCCGCCGATCAAGACCACTATTGGCTCGGTCGACTCCCGCAGTAGGCGCCACTTGTCGAGCCTGCCGACGACGAAGGCGTCTTTCTTGACCAGCTTGTTCCTGACGCGGGCGAGGACCTCTTCCTCCTCGACCGTGTAGCGCTGCTCGGCCAGGAGCTCGGCGCGCACCTCGCTCGCTATCCTGTGAGCCAGCTCGGCGCGCGCCCCAGCCTGGGCCAGCGTCTGCGCCAGTATTCCCCGGGAGAACGGCGTCTCCCTACCCCCCTTGACAATCGTGATCTCCCGCTCGTCCATTGCACACTCCTAGAACGCCGACGAATACTAATCGCCAAGGATGCGGAGGCCCCCGTATTTCCTCCCACGCCGCTTCCTGATGCGGTTGAAGAAGAATAGCAGAAACCCGACAAACAAAAGCGGCAGGAAGGGCAGGAAAAGCCCTACTACCCCGCCTGAAACGGCAACAAAGTCCTCCATGGCGCTCAAGAACGCCGTCGAGACGCCGGCCGAGGAGGTTCTCGACGAAGGCCGCACGATGACTTCGAGCCCGGCGACCAGGCCGGCGATCGCTCCACCGGCCACGAGCCCGGGTACTGCGCCGGCGTCAAAAAGCACCCCGGGCTCGTTCACCGCCGCAAACAGGACCGCGCCTGCCACCATTCTGATCGGTATCATGGCGTAGCCGAACGCGGGGTCCAGAGCCCGAACCTTGTCGAGCATGATCTCCACGACCGCCAGCGCCGAGAGCACAAGGACGACGGTCCATCCGCTCTGCACTCCGAGGATATCAGGCTCCACGATAAACCCGAGCCGGGCGAACAGAGAAAACAGCGCGAGCGGCACGAAAGCCCTCACCCCCGCGACGGAGGCGAGACCAACACCCAATCCTGCCCAGAAAAGACTCTCCACGGCCAACATTATAGCGCGGCCCAGGGTAGCTCCGCCCAGGCCAGGCCGCCAAGCGGTTCGTCATCGGCGAAGGAGCAACGCAATCCCTCTCCCGCCTCGTGCCAGGCTCAATCCGCGGGACTCTCTGGGCTATACTTGCCTGATCCTAAGAGTTCGGAGGACCCGTGCCCGAGACCGTGACGATGGACAAGATAGTGGCCTTCTGCAAGCGAAGGGGCTTCGTGTACCAGAGCTCGGAGATCTACGGTGGCATCCGTTCCTCCTACGATTACGGGCCTCTTGGCGTCGAGATGAAGCGGAACATCAAAGAGGAGTGGTGGCGCCACATGGTATACATGCGCGAGGATATGGTCGGCCTTGACTCGGCCATAATCATGCACCCGAAAGTGTGGGAGGCCTCGGGGCACACGTCCACCTTCAACGACATGCTCGTCGAGAGCCGTACGAGCAAGCGTCGCTACAGGGCCGACCACCTCATCGAAGATGCCACGGGTATAGACGCCGAGGGCTTGAGTCCCGAGCAGCTCACGAAGATCATCCAGGAGGACGACCGGGTAAAGGACCCCGTGGACGGCGGGCGGGACTTCGCGCCCGTCAGACCCTTCAACCTGATGTTCGAGACCTACATGGGCCCCGTCAAGACCCCTGAGAATCTGGCTTATCTGCGGCCCGAGACGGCGCAAGGGATCTTCGTGAACTTCAAGAACGTGTTCCAGACCAGCAGGGTAAAAGTGCCTTTCGGGATCGCCCAGATAGGGAAGTCTTTCCGGAATGAGATCACACCGGGTAACTTCATTTTCCGCACCCGCGAGTTCGAGCAGATGGAGATGGAGTTCTTCGTCGAACCGGGCACGGACGAGGCCTGGCACGAGTACTGGATCGAGGAACGCTGGAACTGGTACACGAACCTGGGCCTGAAGGAGGAGAACCTCCGCCGCTACGAGCACCCCAAAGAGAAACTCTCCCACTACTCCAAGCGTACCGTGGACCTGGAGTACAACTACGCCTCCGTCGGGTGGTCCGAGCTCGAAGGAATAGCCAACCGCACGGACTACGACCTGAAGCAGCACGCCGCATACTCCGGTGAGAACCTGGAGTACTTCGACCAGGCCACGGGCGAGCGCTACATCCCCTACGTCATAGAACCTGCTGTTGGCCCTGACAGGATCATGCTCGCCTTCCTCGTCGACGCGTACACTGAGGAAGAGGTGAGACGCGAGGAGCGGACCGTGCTCAAGTTACACCCGCGCATAGCCCCGACCAAGGCCGCCGTCTTCCCGCTCTCCAAGAAAGAGCCCGTCTCGACCATAGCCCGTGGACTCTACGACGACCTCAAAGGCGACTATCGCCTCTTCTACGACGACTCAGGCTCCATAGGCCGCCGCTACAGGCGCCAGGACGAAGCAGGCACCCCCTTCTGCGTCACGGTCGACTTCGACACCATCGACGACAAGCAAGTCACCATCCGCGACCGCGACACCCTGGAACAGGAGCGCGTACCCCTCGCTGCGGTAAGGGACAGGCTGAAGGCCCTTATCTCGGGCTAGGACCTTCAGCCGTCGGATACCGAGGTGGCTACTCCTCCGGTATCTCGTCGTAGACCATCTTCAGGTCCATCCCCTGGGCGCGGCGGAGCAGGCGGAAGCCGACGTACAGTACCAGTGCCACGACGTAGAGGATCGTCATGTAGATGAGCGATTGGCCGTTGTTGATGCCGTAGGTGTCGTCGGTGAGCCACTTGTAGAGGCAGAACACGAGGAAGATCGAGAACATGGACGCCGCTACGGTTATCAGGGGGAGGCCGAGCACGTTGTAGCGGGCTATCGGAGAGGCGTTGTAGATCTCGGGCTTACGCCACGGCAGAACCGCAGCCGCGATGGCCGAGCCGAGGAAGGTTGTTGCTATGACCAACGTCGCGTCGAGCGTATAAGTCGCGAAGTTCTCCCCGTAAGCGTATAAGTAGCTGATCGGGATCGACGGCAAGAGCATGAGCATCAGCGCGTAGTAGGGGACGCCATTGCGCGAGGTCTTGGCGACCCACTCGGGCAACACCCGGTCGAAGGCCGTCGCGAAGACGACGCGCGTAGAGGAGAGGAATACAGACCCGACCCACCCGAAGAACCACAGCGCGAGCAGCGCCACAAGAATGAACTGTAGGATGGGACTGTCGAAGAGGAACGCCGCGAAGAGTCCAGGGTAGGGCCAGACCGAAAGCGGTCCGTTCCCGCCCCAGTAAGCATTGCTCGCCGCGTAGTAGAAGTCCCATCCGAACGTCTTGGCGAAGAGAAGCAGCATGATGACGGCGACGGCCGAGGTGACTATAAGGGCGCCGCCCATCGCGTAGATGTTCTTGCGGAAGTCCGAGGCGCCGCGGACCTCGCCGTAGAGCGTGGCTCCCCAGTTAGACCACAGGTTGAAGAAGACGATCATCGGGATCAGGAGCAACGTCGGGCCGAAGGCGAGAGCCCCGAGATTGGTTCCCTTGACGCTTCCGGCGTCGAGGGTCCGCTGGTAGGCGTCGCCCCCCGCGCCGTAGACGTCCTGAGCCTGGGAGTTAAAGGCGCCGACGAAATCCGCGTTCGAGTTGAAGAGCAGGAGGGCCAGCATGATCACGAGCCCGATGACCCCGCCGTAAAAGCAGAACTTCTGGATGCGGGCGTAGGTCCTCATGCCGAGTGAGATCAGGATGGAAGCCAGGATCGCGACGACCATCGAGGCTGTGAACATCCCACCAGGCGCCCCGAAGAAGTTTGCGACCCCGTCGAACCCTGCGATCGTCGCGAGTGGGACGATCACCTCGATATTCAGGATGTTCGCGTAGATCGGGACCCAGTGCCACAGTATAAACCACCAGCCCGTTACGGCAAGCACAAAGCCTATCCCACCGCCCAAGACGCGGCTCATCCACACGTAATCGCCGCCGGCCCGGGGCATCACGGCGATCAGGGAAGCGTAAGTCACAGCCTGGAAGACGAGGTAGAGTCCGGAGAGTATGATCGCGTAGACTAGAGACCCGTCGGGTATAAAGGGCGCGAAGGAGAAGATGTAGAGGCCGAGTGTAATGAGGTTTATCGCGAACGACGCGTAAATAAAGCCGTCCAACACAGACCATCCTTTGAGAAGGCCGGTCGCCTTCCTCTGGAACAGGTCTCCTGCGCCAGAGTCCGCCGTGGAGTTGCTGGCCATTAATCTCCTCCTTCTATCCGCTGGTGAGTACGAACCGCTTGACTTTCTTACCGCCGTCGAGGTTGATGACGGCCCCGAGCAACTGTCCCTGCTCGTATGAACTGCCGGGATTGATGCACAGCGTGCGCCCGATGCGGGTGTTACCCTTGGCCTCGTGGATATGACCGTGCAAAGCCAGGGCCGGTTGTCCCTCCTCTATCGCCTCCCGCACCGCCTTCGATCCGACAGGTACGATCGAGCGTCCACCGTGCTTGGGGCGCATATTCTCGTCTATCTCGGGGGCGTCGTCGAGCCCGGACTTGTAGGGCGGGCAGTGGAAGTTGTAGATCGTTTTCTCGGGAGGGGCGGTGACCTGGTCCGTCATCTTCTTCAGGCGTGCTGCGAGGTCCTCCTCGTCCTCTTCGCGATAGGTATCCCAGGGCGTACGGTTCGACCACCCGGTAGAGACCATCTGGTAGTCGCCGAACTCGACGACCTTGCCCTCGGCGAGCCGTACGCGTTTGGCGGAGGAGATGATATCATCGACCTCGAACTGGTCATCGTTGCCTGGAGACACAAAGCACTCTATATCGGTGCCTTCGAACTTCTCATCGGCCATCTGCATCCAGCGCTCTATGGTTCCCAGCATCTCCTTGTAGAAGAGCTCATTGCGCAGATCCTCATCCGACTCGAGCTCGCTCATCTCGTCCGGGTCGGTGCGGAAAGGGTAGTAGCCGCGCCTCTTGACCGAGTCCTCGAACTCCTTTACCTCGTCTTCGCTCTCGAATTCCCGCCGGTTCTCGAGTAGCGTCGCGTGCCAACGTCCTGACCCCTGCTTGACTATCGGTACCAGTGCCTTGCCTGTCATATCGCCACCAAGGATCATGATGTTCGCCTCGTAGTGCTTGCCCGAGTTCAAGAACTTGCGCCAGCAGGTCTCCGAGCCGTGGATGTCCGTAGCGAAG
>DATDKO010000516.1:0-6209 GCA_036519935.1 Rubrobacter sp.
ACTGCCACGGTAGTCAGGGAGCGGAGCACACACGTTTCCTGCCTAGCTTTGCGCTCACCGGTAGGCGCCGTCGATAGCCCAACGCCTTGTCCATGCTGTCGGCGGTGGCAGGGCCCACCGAAGGCATCTAGCGAGAGTAGCGGTCGAGGACAGGCTGGATTCTAGTCTATCTCGCGAGGTGCTGGATGTCCTTCAGGTGAATGCCACAACCGAGCACGATCGTGAGGCAGCTATGTCTCTGTTGATACCATTCTGATACCACCGCGAACGCAATGCAGTGCAACACAGGGCAAGCCCCAGAAAGGAAAGCCGCCTAGATATGCGGGATTTGCAAGCCTCTGCACACCCTTGCAACGCGTGACCGATCACTCGTAACTGCAGCAGGAAAGCGGTTCGAGTCCGCTCGTCGGCTCTCTAACGCGGTCAGCTTAGGAGTGCAATTTGGGTCCAGTCATCAGGTCTTACGTTGACGACAGTTTTGACGACAATACAGGCGGCATTCAGCGGAATATTGCGAACTCCTGTTCTCTACAGAATTGACGATTTGGCTTATTTATGCGCCTTTTCCGGCAGGGCGGTATGTGACAGCATATACAGAGCCTAACTACGAATTCAGAAGGTCGCAGGTTCGAGTCTTGCAGAGCGCGCTTCTAAAATCCTTTCAAAGGGAAGGGCAGCTACAGACCGAGCAGCAAGCGAGGGACCAGACGCCCTGCTAGGCTGGACGGTATGAAGCTGGCGATCGTTTCCGATGTCCATGGCAACCTGATCGCCTTTGACGCTGTCATCGCCGCCATACAAGACGAGAGCCCCGACCTGGTGGTTCATGGTGGTGACCTCGCCCTCAACGGTCCCCGCCCGGCAGAAGTAGTGGACAGGGTCCGTGAACTCGGTTGGCCCGGAATCATCGGCAACACCGACGAGGTGCTCTGGGGTGAGATGGCGAAGGTGCCGGAACCTGTGCGCCCGCAGTTGAAAGCCATGGCGGACGCCACTGCCACGCTACTTGGCCAAGAGCGGGTGCAGTGGCTGCGCCGCTTGCCATGGGAGTGGCGTCACGAGGAACTGCTGCTGGTTCACGCGAGTCCAGGCGATCTCTGGAATTGTCCCATGCCGGATGCCAGCGACGAGGAACTGCTCGCGACCTACGGTGGCCACGACGCCAGCACCGTCGTCTATTGTCACATCCATCTCCCGTTTGTGCGCCGGGTTGATGGTCTGATGGTCGCCAACAGCGGCAGCGTGGGCTGGCCGGTAGATGGGGACTGGCGGCCGTCCTACCTTGTGATCGAGGGGGACCAAGCGTCGGTGAGACGCGTCGAGTACGATCTGGAACGCGAGCTAGCCGAGTTGCGCGCCTCCAGATACCCGACTCGTGGCTGGCTGGAAGAGGTCCATCGCCAGGCGAAGTTCGTCCAGCCTTTTGCCCTGGATCAGCGATGATCTTCTTCGTCGTCCTCCTTGGCATGCTGGTAGCGATAGACCGAGAGAGAACAGCGCGGGTACTACTGCAGATTGTCGTCACCACTGTCAGGGTAAAATTCGTTTAGCTACGTGGCACTCTCGCGCTGTTACACGAGCTGGCTACACAACGAATATAGGGATCTGCGCCTTTAGGACGTTCTCCGAACTTTACCGATGATCTCAACGGCTCGCGCTACGCCGTTTTCCGCTCGTATCCCCTTTCCTAACTCCTCGGCAAGGCTTCGCATGCGCTTGTTCTCTGTCACGACGCGGATTGCGGCGGCCAACCGCTCGGTTGTGAGCTTCTTCTGCGGGATGGGCTTGGGACCTACTCCCAAATCGTGCACGCGCCTGCCCCAGAAGAGCTGGTCGCCGAGGTTCGAGGGAAAGACGGCTGTTGGCTTGCCGGCGCGCAACCCCTCAGCGGTGGTGCCCGCCCCGCCGTGGTGGACCACTGCGGCCATCCGCGGGAACAACCAGTCGTGGGGGGCGCCCTCGATCTCGATGGCCTGCGGGCCCGCCATGCCGCTCCGACCGGTTGCGAGCACCCCGCGCAGTCCCAACCCCTTTAGGACCGCGAGTGCTGCGGCACGGGAGCCCTGCGGGTCGGGCGCCGTGGAGCCGAAGCCGATGTAGACGGGCGGTGACCCCTCCTCCAGGAATGTGGTCAACTCGTTGGTCGGTTCCCATCTACTTCCCTGGTTTAGGAACCAGTATCCGGTCAGCAAGCTGGATTTATCCCAGTCTGAGGGGATGGGCACGACGTGTGGGCTGCAGCAGTAAAGCCTCGTGACCGGCTCGCCTTCACGCTCCAGCTCGCTCGATAAGAGCGAGAGTGGGGGGAGGCCGAGGGTACGCTTGCGCCAGCGGTTGATCATGCGCCTGTAGGGAGCGGTGCTCGAGCGGAAGAAGAGTCCGTAGCTCAACCGGTTGAATGATCCTCCCAGGTTCGGCAGCGGCAACACTGGCGTCGGGAAGGCCCGCGTCGGCGAGAGCGCTGGGACCGGGAGGGCTAGAAAACCGGGCACACCCAGAGCCTCCGCTATGTGGAAGCCGCCGAACGCCTTCGGGTGGTAGACGATCGCTTCTGCATTCCTCGCCGCCTCCCACTCATCGACGAGCATCTGCCGCCACGCGGGCAGGAGCTGGCGCCAGAGGCGCAGTGCGCCCCTCGCGGAGCGGAGCGCTGCTTTGCCCTCAGGTGAGCGCGCAAGCTCGAGCAGGTCCAGGTCGAGAGCGACGTAACGTAGCCCCCTTCCGGCGACCAGCTCATCGAAGCCCTTGCCGGTGACGAGTGTCACCTCGTTACCCGCCTGCTTCAGTCCGGCGCCCAGGGCGACGTAGGGCTGCACGTCACCCCGGGTACCCAAGGTCAAGATCGCTACCTTCACGCGAGTTCAACTCCTTACGATCCGCCGAGCGTACAAGCTGGAATGCTACCCCTTTCTTAGGCCACCCGCTTCCGTTGCGGTGGCTGTCGCGAAAGGTGCCCATGGGTAGCTACGGCGACCGCTGCAACGAAGACCCACAGCGCTGCGGCCAATACGAGGTCATAGATCAAGAGGCCCACCCCTGCTAGCGCTAGAGGACCGAGGATAAACGTGAAGGCTGTGTAACTCGCGTGCATGAGCATCGCCAAGAGCAGGCTCCCACCACTACGGTCGTAGACCCACACCATCAGCACCCTGTAGGCCGGCAGTCCCCCTACAAGAAGAATGAAGAGGTACGCGGGCAGGTAGATGGCCAGCGGGAGCGCTCCGGAGTAAGTGTCGCTTGCAAAGACAAACACAGGGAAGTGCAACGCTCCCCACAGCACCCCCACGATGAGTCCTGTGCCAAGGACACCGTAACGCATCCTAAGCAATGTTGGCACAGCGAACCCCGTCCAGCCTAGCTCCTCCAACAAGCCACCACCGATAAGCCCCCACCCGATACCGAACAGCAGAACATAAGCCAAGTCGCTAGTGGTGAATATGCCGGGGAGGAACTCGGGGGACCTTAGCGAGAGCGCAAGGGGTACCACCATAAACAAGAGCGGGGCACTCAGGAGAGCTACAGCGTACCAGCGAGCGCCCACCCGCCACCTTGTCATCCTAGTAAGGAGGTTGCGAAAGCCCTCCCTCCCATAGAGAAGGCCGGTCAACAGGATGCCTGCTAGGGGAGGGCCTGCGGTCCACGCCAGCATCGCGAAATTTAGCCGTGTCTCGACTTGCTCCCTGGTGCCCGGAAATCCGCCAGGAACGGCCACCATGACCAGGAGCATGCCGCCCCATGAGATGGCGAACGTTAGGGCGAAGTAGGTAAGCACGGGGTGGCTCTTGAGGAAAGTCTTAATGGTCTTCATGAGATCTCACCTCCTTTCTGGGCTAGAAATCCCTTCAGCATCAGTGTGCTACAAGGGAGGTGTCTTGCCATGACACGCATTGTGCAATCTGCTGACCAACATTGATCAAGTCCTTACGACAGACTGCTCTACGAGGCTTATTCACTCGAGTGCGTGGAAGAGAAATTCTGCGAACTTCGCCTTCACGGAGTTCTCTAAAGTTCGGCTGTAGGGGGTTCTCGGAACTTTGTCCTAGACTTCTCGGCTAGGAGTTAGGATAGAGACATAAAGAGGAGAGTGAGGAAGGAGGGAACGCATGCTAGAGAAGGTGCTCTTGGCGACGGACGCTTCGAAAGACGCAGCTTTGTCAGCCCGGGCCGCGGTAGACGTGTGCCAGGGAACGGGTGCGGAGCTGCACGTCGTCCACGTCTGGTACTCGGTACCAACCGCCCGCCTCAGGCCCTTCATGCAGCGTGAGTTGAAGAAGCTGGGCAACGAGCTTCTAGAAGAAGGAGTGAAGCGGGTAGAGGACTCCGGAGGACTTGTCAGCGGCGCCCACCTCGTGGAGGGAAGGGCTGCGGATGAGATACTGGATCTAGCCGAGCAGATCGAGGCGGGGCTTGTAGTGATCGGCAGCCGGGGCCTTGGTCCCGTGGGTCGCATCACACTAGGGAGCGTCTCCGAGGCGGTGATACACCACTCTCACTGGCCGGTCCTGGTGCTGCGCGGCGGCGAGGATGCGTGGCCGCCCGAGAGGGTGATCTTCGGGGACGACGGCTCGGAGGCTGCCAGGGCGGCGGGCGACCTCGGGGCGTCTCTTTGCGGGCACCACGGTGCGCGGCCCCTCGTGCTACACGCCTACCCACGGTTGCCGGAGGTGGACGCCGAAGGCCGAAGGTCTAACCCGCGGATCGTGGACGATGAGCTTCGGAGGGCGCAGAAGGCCCTGTTGGAGCGGGCGCGAGAACTCGAAAGCCTCCTCGGCTCGCGCCCGAAGACCAGGTTGGTGGTGGGTGAGGCGGCGGCCTGCCTGCTTGAGGCCGCGGAGGAGGACGCGCCGGAGAGGACCTTGTTGGCCGTGGGCAGCCGGGGTCTCGGGGCGATCGGAAGGATGAGGCTCGGGAGCGTCTCCACAAAGGTGGTGCACGCGGCCAAAGGCCCAGTCCTCGTCCACCCACCCCCGCGCGGCGAGAGGTAAGCGCAGAGGCTAGAGGTTGGCGTTGCGGTGAGCGAAGCGGTCTTGGTCTTCCTCCTCCCACAGCTGAGGGCAGTGGCGACCGGGTTGGGCGCGCTGCCCTTCCTCTTCTTGTAGCTCTTATTCACCCAAGTACCCCTGGTGATCGTGAAGAAAGTGCCAGTCCATAGACGAGACACATGCACGCATCGGCGAAGCTATGATCGAACGCATCAGGTGTGTACAAACTGGGCGAGTGTTACTATTACCCCCTCTCTCCATGCATAATCGGCATTCCCGCGAAGGCGGGAATACGCTGCAGCAAGATCACCTCAAACCAACAGCGATCTATCGGATTACGTATGACTCCCGCGCGCCACCAGAACCGGGCAGTGGGCATGGCGGACCACCGAGTCGGAGACGCTGCCCATCAAAGCCCGCTTCATCCCACCGAGCCCACGCCCGTCCATCACTATGAGTCCGGCTCCAAGTTCTTCGGCCAACGCCAAGCTCTCCTGGCCAGGACGCGCGTTCCTCAGGTGTTTTTTCGTGATCTTCGCCCCTGCATCGCGCATCTTCTCGGCTTGCTCGTCAAGAAGAGTACGTGAACTCTGTCTCATCTGCGCGTATGCTCGCGGATCGCCCCCTCCCGTGCCGGCAACATACACGAGGTGCAAATCCGAGTCGGTGCCCTCCGCTATACCTGCTGCCATCCGAGATGCTATGCGGGCCTCCTCGGAGCCGTCGGTAGCCAAGAGGATGACCGTGGGAAAGGGGTCTATCGTCCCTCACTCTCTCCGTGTAACGCGCATACGTACATTCTATAGCCTAGTGCATGCACAGGCAGGATTTTCGGGAATGGACAGATGCTCGTAATGCGGACAATCGAAGACACGACAAACCCTGTCGGCGAGCTCGGAAGCTTCCGGCAACCCCTCGGGCTCGACCACTTTGCCACTCTGAGGGGGACCAACGGAGCAGACAACCTCTTGGGCAAAGGCGGCAACGACGTCCTCTTCAGCCTAGGCGGCAGGGACAACCTGCTCGGCGCAGAGGGCAAGGACTGGCTCCTCGGGAGTAACGCGCGCGGGCGTCCCCTAGAAGGCGACAAAAACCTGGTGGGAGGTCCCGGAAACGATGGGGTTGTAGGAGGCGAGGACTCCGATAACCTGCTAGGCCGTTCGGGTAACGACTTCGCCAACGGCGGCCCCGGTTTCGACAACATAGTGGGCGGGGAGGGCAACGACT
>DATDKO010000517.1:0-2088 GCA_036519935.1 Rubrobacter sp.
CGACGCCAAGGATAATATTGTAGGTGTAGGCGCTTATGCCCTGCAGGGTGAAGCCGTTGCGGAGGATGGTGAGGACCAGCGCCCCGAGGAACGCGCCCGTAACGGTCCCGACCCCACCCAGCAGCGCTGTCCCCCCTATGACCGCAGAGGCGATGCACAGCAGTACGATGTCGGGTCCGCCGGCGAGCGGGTCTATGGAGTTTATGCGGAAGGACTCGATGATGCCGACGAAACCGCCAAGCACACCGCAGAGCATGAAGTTGCCGATCTTGATGCGGGCGACGCCCACGCCCGCCTCCCTCGCCCCGAGCGGGTTGCCGCCCGTGGCGTAGGTGTGGAGCCCCCACCGGGTGCGTAACAGGACGAGCTGCAAAACGGCCACGATGATCAGGGCCCAGATGGTCCCCGACCAAGAGTACTCTCCAAGGGCCTGGGTGACGGAGCTCGTCTCAGGCGTGGTAGCGGGGAAGCCGCCTGTGAGCGTCACGTTCAGACCCGCCAGAAGGAAGAACATCCCTAGCGTCGTAATGAGCGACGATACGCCGAGGTAGACGGTGATCAGGCCGTTCACTAGCCCGACCACCGCCACGGCCAGGAGCCCGACGAGGACCGCGAGCGGCAAAACGAGGAAGAGCTTGTCGTAGGCCAAGTACATCACGATGGGCGCGAACGCGAAAGACTGGCCGACGGAGAGGTCGATCTCACCGCAGATGAGCAGCAAACACAACGACGATGCGATAACCACGTAAGGCACGGCGTACTGGGCGAGCGAGAGGATGTTCTGCTGCGAGAGGAACGCGCTGTTCGCCGCCTGGAAGTACAGCGCCAACCCTACGAGGACGATGAGGATGCTCACCTCCCGTACCCGGACGAGGCTGCTCAACAGCCGGCCGACGACACCCTGTTCCTGGGTCCCTGTACCCTCCGCCTCCCGCGTGGTGCTCTCGCCGGTGGTCTCGCTCACGTTTCCTCCTCCCGCTCTTCGCGAGGACCTAGAGACTTACGAGGGCGCCTTCACGATCTTCTGCACTTCGGAATCCCCCTCGAAGCGCGACGTGGTCTCGAGATAGCGGTCCACCGTATCGGGCGTGATGAAGATCAGGCCCGTGTTCGTTTCTGCGGGGCCCGTTACCCCTCCGGAGATGTTGTACAGGTAGAGCTGCATGACCGGGAGAAAGCCCTGCAGGTAGGGCTGCTGGTCGAGGGTGAAGTCCATGTGCCCGGCCTTGATGAGCTTGAGTATCTCCGGAAGGAGATCGTACCCGCCGGCCCTGACGCCTTTGTCGTGCAGGCCAAATTGCTCCATCACCTGGGCGACGCCCTGGGTGCTCCCAGCGTCGACGGCGAACATTCCTGCCACATCCTGGTGACCGTTGTACCAGGCTTCGATCCTGGACCTCTCCTCAGGCAACTCCGTGCTTGTCGCGATCTGCTGGATCTCTATGTTCGCCCCGGAGTCCTCTATGGCCTGCTTCGCGCCGTCGATTCTCGGCTGGATGTTGAGCGTCCCAGGCGTCGCTATAAAGAGCGCCACCAGCCCCTCGTCGACGAGGCTGACGATCCGCTTGCCCATCTCGACGCCGGAAAGGAAGAGATCCTGCCCCACGTACGCCAGCGCGGGGTTGGTCCCAGGTCCCTCGCCATTGGCGTTGTAAGCGATGACAGGGATACCATTATCCAGGGCCTTCTGGATCGGATCGTTGAAAGCCACAGGGTCAACGACACAGACGGCGATGCCGTCGGCGTTGCCCGAGATGGCGGTGTTCATCGCATCGATCATCTCCGAGACGACGGATTTCTCCGAGCCAGTCCACTGCGATGTCGTCCCAAGGAGTGCCTCTGCATCCTCTATGCCGTACTGCGTCGGGACGAAGAACGGGTTTGTGGTCACGTGGTTGACGAAGACGAAGTTCCATTCCGGCGTGTCCGGGAAGTTGCCGCCAGACCCGCCTCCACCGCCCTGGCTCGCCTGCTGCGCAGCCTCGCGCCTGCACCCCGCGAGCAACAATCCCGCTGAAGCCAGCGCACTCCCAGCGAGAAACTGCCTGCGGCCTACCCTGTAGCCCTCGAGCCCAGATCCACGCTCAC
>DATDKO010000518.1:0-8568 GCA_036519935.1 Rubrobacter sp.
GCCTCTCACTAATTAGGGAAGCTACCTCGTGCGTTGTGATCTAGTTCGAAGGCAGTCTCAAGTCTACCGTCTCTGGAGATCAGGGTGAATCTGAGCCTTGCAGGGTTTGTCTCAGAGAAGGTACGTCGAGGTACGAATCACTTACTACTAAATCGCCTGAGCTGATCGTCAGCGCTCTGTTGGGTGATGACGGTGCCCCGAGATGTGCGCTTCGAGCGGGCGCTATGCACCTAATACTATACGACGAGCCGCATAGATATGCGGCTCCCAGACATCTTCTGTGGGGACGTAGAGGCGAGTGTCCCTGGGGCCGTGCCGGTACTCGTGTGCCACGACGAGGTAGTTGTCGAGTGCCACGAAGATCTAGCGGAAGAAGCGAAGGCTTGGCTGGAAAGGGCGATGATCGATGGGATGCGCCCAGAGCGGAGTGCCTCCTTCGGGTGTTGTAGAAGCCCCTCTGTATACTCGAATACTGCCATTCTCACTTCCTGCCGGCCAGCTGCTCCGGTATAGAAGCTCCGTTTTGATGGTCCCAAGAGAATGCCCCTCTATGTAGCGGCGTTTTCGTTACCGCTTCTCGGTTTAGTTTCGAGTCTGGTCCGGAGGTCGGTGATCAGCTCGGGATCGTCTTCGATGAGATGGTTGCCGGTCTGCGGATGGCGCTCCGTCGGCAAGACGCCTCTTCGGATGAGCTTGTAGATGCGGCTCCGGTCCACTCGAAGCTCCTTTGAGAGTCCCAAGACCGTCCAGCATCCTTCCAGCCTCTCCTTGCTTCTCAGCGCCTTCGAAACCGAGCCTCGCCCGTGCTGGCGGCGCACCTCGGTGACGAACCTCCTCGGCACCCCCTCCTCGCCGCGCGCCGAGTGGAACCCTTCCTCGGTGAGGCGCCGGGCGATCTTGGAGTCCGGGTAGCCCTCGGCGTTCATCGCGAGGATCTCCCCGACCAGGACCTCGTAGTCCCTGAGGTCGCGCGCCCTGCGTATGGGCGTGCGCACCGAGAGGGTCGAGACGGCGCCGCTTACCCACACGATCCTCGCCTCCACGTTCTGGCGCTCGGGGCGCGAGAGGACGACGCGGGAGACCAGGCTCCTCAAGAGCTCCTTCTTGTGCTCCGCGCGGAGCTTGCCGCCCTCCCACAGCTCGAGCAGGCGCCGCCCGAGGTCGGCGAGTTGCTCCCGCAGGGTGGGATCGAGCGCGGTTTGCCGATGCTCGCGCTCGAAGTGCTCGGCGGCCTCCCTGGCATCGGCCAAGGAGCGCAGCGCCACTTCCCAGCCCTTCTCCAGCTCGGAGGCGACCAGCCGGTTCTCGGGGTCCACCGAGCGGTAGCGCTTCTCGGCCAGACGCGCCTCCTAGGTCGCGGCATTCACGCCGTCGCGGTGATGCTTTAGGAGCCGTTCGCGGTCGGCGCTCTGGGCCGCGAGTACCTCTTCGAGCAGAGAGATCTCTGGGGGTTTCACGGCTTCGAAGAACGCCCCGACCACCGCCTCGTCGACGCGGCGCGCCGCCACGTACAGGCAACTGGGGGAGCCGTGGGTCGCCCTCAGGGCGTTGCAGAGGTAGGCGCCCCGGCCCTTCGAGCCGCTGTAGGTGGTGCCCATCCGGCGTCCGCAGTGGCCGCAGACGGCCAGACCGGACAAGAGCGCCGGACCCTCGCGGGGGGCGCCGAGCCTGTTCTCGGTCACCCGGTAGCCGTTTCGCTTGAGGCGCTCCCTGTTGGCCAAAAACTCCTCCCAGCTTATGTAGGCAGGATACACGTCCCGATGGATGGCAATCCACTCCTCCATCGGCTTGTTCACCCTCCTGTCCGGATTGGCCGAGCCGTCGCGGGCCTTTGCGCGGCGACCGTGGACGAAGGCGCCCGCGTACGCCGGGTTGCACAGGATGGCGTAGATGTTGGCGTTGGTGGGCCTCACCCACAGAAGCTCCCCCGTGTGCAACCCTCCGTAACGGAAGCGTGGCAGCAGGACCCCGTCGCCCCGGAGGCTCTTCAACACCTTGGGCACGGTCCCCAACGAGGCGAAACGCTCGAAGAGGAGTTCGATGGCCCTCCTCACGTGGGCGTCGGGATGCTTGACCACCCGCCCGTCCGGAAGGCGCGCCAGCCCGGTCGGGAGTACCTGGCGGTAGGTCCCCTTCTCGACCTGGCGCATCTTGCCGGCCTCCATCCGGAGCCGGAGCAGGTGCAACTCCGCCTCGCTCATCATGCCCCGCAATCCCAAAAGCAGGCGGTCGTTGTAGTGCGACGGATCGTAGAGGCCGTCGGCGTCGGCGATGAGCGTCCCCCTCAAGGTGCACAGATCCAAGAGCGCGTACCAGTCGGCGTTGTTGCGGGCGAGGCGGCTCGCCTCGTAGCAGAGCACGATCCCCGCGTGTCCCAAAGACACCTCGCTGACCAGTTCCCTGAAACCCTCCCGGCCGTCGGCGCTCTTCCCCGAAAGCCCCAGGTCCGCGTCGATCACGCGCACGCGCCGTGAGCTCCACCCCAGGGCCACCGCTCTCTGGGCGAGGGCTACCTGGTTCTCCCGTCCCTCCGGGTTCCTGCGGACCTGCCCGACGGTGGACTGCCTGAGGTAGACGTAGGCGAGTCGCTCCAGATGGGAGGGGGAGACCTTCGGGGCCTTCCCGGCGTCAGTCGCGAGCATCAGAGGCCACCTCTCGCATCACTCGAACCCATCTCTCCTTCACCGAGGTCCTGCTCTTCGGCCCCAGTGTCCGCCATACCCTTCGCGGGCGGACATCCTTCGTCTCGGTGTTCGCCGGGGTGGATTCCTCGAGAGGCAGCGTGAGCTGCTCCGATGGCTCCGCCGAGAGCCTCGCTGGGACGGTTTTCTCCATGGGCTTCCTCCGGTCCTATCTCCGGGAAGGAAGCTACCATCGCAAGCAGACGCTCCACCGAAGCCACCGACAGGCGACAGGGGGAGGGTGGCGGCGCGGGCGCGTCGGCGAGGCCGGTCGCCGAGAGCGGGACCATCCTCTCGACGCCGGGATAGATCCACACGATGGCAACCCGCCCGAGGACCTGCTTGGTGGTGACGCCCACGAGGGGCAGGGTTCTGCCGTAAAGGGGATGAGTCGGATCGACGATCTCGACCGTGTCGTCGGTCAGATCGGTGAGGGTAACGGGGTTACTTACGGATGTATTGTCTTTGTCGTGTCTTCAGAGTAGCGACGAACGACTCGGGGAGGGCATTATTGTAATAGCTCGAGCGTACCCGGACTATCGACGGCACCAGTCCCTCATCCTCAAGCCTCTTTCGGCAAGCCAGTGAGAGGTGTACCGCACTCCTCTGTCCGAGTGATGCGCGAGCCTCGAAGCAGTATTGCGGCGAGTGATCGCCATCTGCAAGGCGTCTACGACGAGCTCGTTCATGCATGATTGCCAATGTCCGCCCAGCGCCTGAAATAGTCTTCATTTATCTCAAGCCCTCCTTTGTGATCGGAGCATACCTGTTACGGAGGAGACGAATACCTCGGGTTTGCAGTCTCCAGAGATACCTCGCTCAACCACATCTGCTCGTCGCGGCTTCGGGCCATCTAACGCTGAGGGTATTGAGCGTGGACGACTTCGCTTTTCGTCGCAGAGCCCGCTAGGGGACGGTCTTGGTGGATCTTAAACGTCACGCACTGGTGAACGTCCTAGCGTGCAGGAGCGCGGACGACTTCGCCTAGAGGCTCTGTGAGCATCCGGGGTGCAAATGGTGAGCTGAGATCGTGGCAGGCAACCCGGAACTCCACATCAGCGGTCGCTACCTCCTTCAAGAACGGGTCAGCTGCTTATTCCAAGGGACGCCGTGGACCACTTCCGCGCGAACAAGTGGGGAGTATAGCCAGGCGAATAATGGGCCAAGGCGGTGAGCGTGAGAGAGGCAGAGCCGCCGAGCGTGCTGTCGGGAGTGGCGGCGGAGCTTCTCGTCAAGAGGCGGTGCCCTCAATGCATTGAGTGGCTCTGTCCAGCCATGGTGATGAGCGAATCCGCTGCAAGTGCTAGCAGGCACACTCCGAGCACGGCCAGCGCGGCCAAGACCGGGGAAGGGCGCCGCTGGTAACGCCCGCTCACCTGCACTCCGAATAAGATGGTCATCACCACAAGACTGTGAGAGAAAGCTGCGGCTGCGACCATGAGCGCCCAGCACATCATTACGCAACTGAACCCGGTACTCACGCCGTAATGCGCACAATCGGCGTCCGCTCGCCATCCGCGCGGGGCAAGCGGCACGGTTCGATGACAGCGGCGGAGCCGTTGCCGCTTGCTCGGAGCGATCTCCCACAACGCCGCCGCAACCATGGCAACGCCGCCCGCCGTCCCCCACCCAATGAGCGGAGCCAACAGTCCCCAGGTTTCGACGATGATGGTCTGGACGACGAGCCAAACAGCGAGATAGCCAACCAGGAATCCGGCGATTGCTCGGTGCCGGCGCCGCCACAAGCTGGATTGCGCTACGTGGCGGACGTTGGTGATAGTGAGGGGCACCATCATCGCGATCACCATAGCGACTATCCCAAGCGTGCCCTGAACGTGGTCTCTGCCCGTGCTGATCCCGGTGTGGCTTGCGTGCGTGCGGGATATACCCGCCATGAACAACCATGCCACCGCCGCAGCCATCACAACCCACCACTCAGGATTTCGCCAGCCGAGCCGGCGCAGCTTGTCGCGGATGCCGTGATTGACGGCTTGGACTGTGATCGACATTTCGGGACTCAGGCGTAATACAGGCTGACCCGGCCCGCACTCACGTCCCCACCCTGCTCCGCGCCAACGCGCGCGGGGATGAACGTCACGCGCAGGCGCTGCGGATCCCAGTCCCCTGCCTCCCGCAGCCGCTGAACGACACCCGTGATGTCAAAGGAAAACGTCAATCCGCTCCCGCTGTGCTCCTCATCGCTCTCGGAGGCTTCCAGAACGCCGAACATAGGGACCTGCCCGGCGCGACGGTCTTCGTATGTAGCAGGGTCTGCTCCGGGAGGTAAGTTGACATAGACGAGGTAACTGGGAGCCACAAGCTCCTTGCCACGCACGTTCTCGACCTTCAAGTACACCTTGCGGGGCTGCGGTCCTTCGGCCCCCTCCCTGAGCGCGGGTCCTGAAGGCGTTTCGACGGCAACCTCGACTTCGGTGGGCTCAGCTGCCAGCGGCACCCTATTCTCGCTGGCGCCAACCATCTCGGGGACAAGTTCTTCATCTTCAGGCACTGCGCCCTCCTCCGCGAACACGGACTCTACGTCAAACCTCGCGGCGAGAACCGCATCAGGAGCCAGCGCCGGCAGTGACACGTCCGAGTACTTGTAGTTCAACGGTGGCTGCGTGGTATCGAGCACCTCCCGGACCGTGAGTGTCACCGCGGGTGCCCCTTGACCGACTTTGAAGCTCGCGTCGCGCCACCGTGCCCGACGGGGATTCTGACGGTCAGGGTCGACCTGACCCAACCAGGCCTCCCACAGCCGGTCGATGTTGGCGTGGTGCAACCAGAAAATCGGGTCTAGAGCAGCCGTCTCAAACCTGCTCATCAACCCGGGTGGCTGGAAACCACCGACACCAATGTGGACGTTGCCGTGGGGTGTTCTCTCAAGGCTGCCCACCGGCCCTCCAGAGTGATTCCAATCGGTGATGGGCCCGCCAAACCCCGCGATCCCATCGTCCGAAGGCCCGGTGAAGGACGTCTCCGCCATCGCGGCGCCGATTTCTACGTCTAACGCGTCCAACCTGCCACCGTTGTTGATGTCGGGATTTTGCTGACTCCTCTCGCTTACGAACAGTGGGTTAGGATCGCCAGAAGGCATCTGCGGATCTCTGAACGCGGGGGGTAGACTGCGGGCGTTGGGCCTCTGGGGGTCGTTGTAGTCCCAGTAAGGAAGGGCCCAATCGTCTGGGCCGCCGAGATCTACGATCGTTCGGCGTACGATGTGCTCGAAGTAGTGTAGGTAGATCCGGTGCCACGGGAGAAAAAACCAGCTACTGTGCTGGCACCCGTTCCAGGTGGCCCCCTGAGGCCAATCGCTTCGCTGAATGAAGGTGCCGTGGATCGCGGCGAGGTAACGCCAACTGGTGGGGTTCGTCCGAGCCCTACCCTTCAGGGCAGTGATGGCCCGGGCATACCACCTTATGATCGGATCCCAAGGGTCCGCCTCGCTGCCCAATTTCCAAACGTCGCGGCGCTCAAACATCTGGCGCTCCCTTCGCTGTGGTTTTTCTCCGGCCAGCAAAGCATTAGAGCAGGAGGCGATGAATTCTCGATGAATCCGGGATGAAAGGGAAAAGAAGATCTGCAGAATTAGTGAGACCAATCTTTCAGCCTCAGGAGAACTATCCCATTTAGTCGTCCTGGGGACCGAGCATCGTTGGGTCCGCAGGCCGATGCGCTGTGTCTCGCACGGTACTAAACTTGCATGAGTCATGAAAACGGGCATCTCTGATGATGGGTGAGTTTTTCGCGCTGCGGCGGTTGCGGTGGAAGCTGACGCTCAGCTACACGCTTGTGGCCGCGGTGACGTTGCTCGCGCTGGAGTTGATCCTGGCTGGCGCACTGGTCGCCTTCCTGAACTCGCCTCTGTTGCCGAGGCTGGTGGTGCAGAACTTCAGGGACGAAGTGGCGCCGCGCCTCGAGAGACCCCTGAACCAGAATCCGCCGGACACCGAAGCGATACGAGAGAGGCTCGTGGACTTCGCCGATAATTCCGAAGTGCGGGGGACCGACAGGCCCCCGCCGCCACCCGTGAGCCCGAGCAATTACGCGGCGGACCAGGGCGCCCTCCTCGTGGTCGACGACAGACGTCGCCTGCTGGTCTCCGTCCCTGAGATGCGACGCTTCCCCGAAGGCAGGCGGTTCGACGCAGGCAGTATCTCCGGCCTCAAGCCGCTGGTGAACGCCGCTTTCGACGGCGAAGAGAACTCAGGCCAACTCTCTTCCAATGTCGAAGGCCAGGTCGTAACTGTCACGCCCATAGAGGGCAAGAAGGGCCGGGTCGCTGGGGTTCTTGTCGGCACGCTGCGGCTGCCGAACCTCACGGCGCCGCTCCTCATCACGGTGGGGATCGGCGCGATCTTCCTGGCGGTTCCGGCCGCCTTTCTGGGTGCGCTCTTCGGCTTCTTTACCGCCTGGAGCCTGACCCGTCGCATTGGGCGACTTGTCCGCGCGTCCCGGTCGTGGAGCAGGGGCGACTTCTCCGTGACGACGAAGGACCGCTCGAGGGATGAGCTCGGCCAGCTCTCGCGAGAGCTCAACAACATGGCGGCCGAGCTAGAAAACCTGCTCCAGGCGCGGGGAGAGCTTGCGACGCTAGAAGCCCGCAACCGTTTCGCCCGCGACCTGCACGACTCCGTCAAACAGCAGGTCTTCGCGACCTCGCTCCAGATCGCCGCGGCCCGCGCCCTGATCGAGAAGGACGTGGGATCGGCCGAGTCCCACCTCTCCCAGGCAGACGAACTGGTACGCCAGGCCCAGAAAGAGCTCAACGTCCTGATCCAGGAGATGCGTCCCGCTGCCCTGGAAGGGAAGGGCCTCGCGACGGCGCTACGCGAGTACGTCGTCCGCTGGTCGGAGGGGGCCGAGATCCGGGCTGATTTTCGGGTCCAGGGCGAGCGTAGGGTGCCTCTGGAGGTAGAACAGGCGCTCTTCCGCGTCGCCCAGGAGGCGCTGGCCAACGTCGCCAGGCACAGCGGAGCCGGGTACGCTGAGGTGGACCTGACCTACGCCGCAGGCACCATCACCCTGCGCGTCGCTGACGACGGCCGCGGCTTCGACCCCTCGCGGAACCCGGGCGGGGGCTTCGGTCTGCAGAGCATGCGCGAGCGGCTGGTAAGGCTCGGTGGACACGTCAACGTCGAAAGCGCGCCAGGCAAAGGGACGCGGGTGGAATGCTTCTGTCCGGTACAGGAGAGGAAAGGCGAAGACCTATGAGTGAGCCGATCACGGTTCTGCTGGTGGATGATCACGCGCTGGTGCGGCAGGGGGTGCGCGCCTTTCTACAGACGCAAGGCGACATCAGCGTGGTCGCCGAGGCCGAGAGTGGGGAGGAGGCCGTAAGGCTCGCCGCCGAGCACGCCCCCGACGTCGCCTTGATGGACCTCATCATGCCAGGGATGGATGGCGTCGAGGCGACCCGGCGCCTCGTCGCAAGCTCGCCGCGCACGAACGTCATCATGCTCACCTCCTACCACGACGATGAGCATGTCTTCCCCGCGATAAGGGCCGGCGCACTCTCCTACGTCCTCAAGGAGATCGGCCCCGACGAACTCGCCGACGCCGTCCGCAAAGCCGCCTCGGGCGAGGCCGTGCTGCACCCTCGGGTGGCGGCGCGGGTGGTAAGGGAGCTTCACGGCGCGAGGCGCGCCGAACCAAACGTCTTCCACGACCTATCCGACAGGGAGCTCGAGGTGCTGAAGTTGATCGCCGAAGGACTGCACAACTCGGAGATCGCGGACCGCCTCTACGTGAGCGAGAAGACGGTCAAGAGCCACGTTTCGAACATCCTCTCCAAACTACACCTGGCTGACCGTACCCAGGCCGCCGTCTACGCCTGGCGCCAGGGCGTCGTCCGGCGCGACTGATGGCGGGTTGGGAAGGCCTTCCC
>DATDKO010000519.1:0-3283 GCA_036519935.1 Rubrobacter sp.
TAGGGCCAAGGGCCGGATGAAAGAAGCAGGCGGTGCCATAACAGGCGACAAGAGTAAGAAGAGGGAGGGGCGCTCGGATCAGAGGAAGGGCAAGGCCAAGGAGAAGAAGGGCGACCTCAAAGACCTTCTCTCCTAACCGAAGAGTCACTGAGAAGGGGCCGGGGCCTCAATGCCCTGGCCCCTTCGAAGCTGAGTTGCATGGTGAATGACGGTCCCGTTAACCTAATCGGCGTTGGCCAACGCAGAGTCGGTCGCGACGACGGCGCCGTTGGTGCATGCCCGCGCGGATCGAGAGGATACTCGCAGGAGCTTTGAGAGGGGGGTGCGCCAGCCACGCGGCCGGCCCACTCAACGAGCGAACCGCAAATGACCGATCTAGTTAGATCTCGCGACGGCGAAAGGGCGTTCGACGCATGGGTGTCCTCATTGCGAGAGTGAATTCATACCAATTCTACTCGCCGAGTACCGTTTTCCATGAGCATCGCACGAAACCTCAGTTCCCCTGTGTTTGTGGTTTGGCAACAATACGGTGGTCGAGGCTTCTGCTTCCGCGAGGCTCAACGTCGCCTCGCTCTTTCTTGGCCTCCACCTCGGAGAAGCTCATGTGGAGAGCTCGGGCTGTCCGGTGAAGGTTGACGACGTCCACGTTGCGCTGGCCCTGCTTGACGCCCCCGCGAAGTCTTGCAGGCGAAGGCCACACCACTCAGAATGAGGCGGCTCTCGGCCCATCACTACAAGGCGAGGTAAGACTCTCGATGCGTTTGCACTCAGCCCCGAGGTCGGGTAACAGCTATAAGGTTCGGCTACTCCTGGACCTGCTGGGCACGAGGTGCGAGGTGGTCGACTACGACACCAAGGGCGGCGAGACGCACACGCCGGGGTTCCTCAAGGACGTCAACCCGGACGGCAAGGTCCCGGTCTTACAACTCGACGACGGGACGATGCTCCCGGAGTCAGGCGCGATCCTTTACTACCTCGCCGGGGGCACGCCCTACCTCCCCGAGGGCAAGCTGGAGCGAGCACAGGTCTTGCGCTGGATGTTCTTCGAGCAGTACAGCCTCCTACCCAACCTCTCCCGGCCCCGCCTGTGGCGCATGTGGGGCGTGGAGATGACCCAAAGAAGGGCCGAGCTGGAGCAACTCTTCGAGCAGGGTTACAGGGCCCTCGGGGTGATGGAGCGGCATCTGGGCGAGCACGAATACGCTGCCCTGCCAGAGTACGTGCCACCCCCCGGTTAGGACGATAAGGGTACATCGCTCGCCGAGAGCACCGACACAAGCGCGGTGGAGAGGGCGGGAAGGGTAATCTTCATTATCCAGGCTGACAGGCTGGCGAGGACGCTCGGAACAACGCTTTCGGAGATGATCGCGGAGGTGGAGCAGTCTGGTAGCTCGTCGGTCTCATCACCTGGAAGCGGCTAACCAAGGTCGGGGGCGAGATCCTTGCCGTATTCCACTACTGCGACTTCGCAGGACATCCTTATGCGGGTCTCTATGCCCACCCTGCTGGCGTGCGTGTCGACCCACCAGCCGGAGATGTTCATGAAGCTAGACAAGGATGAGGCTCGATCTAGCGGGCAATCGTCTTGCCCGGCCGGTACAATCCAACGCCGTGACGGACCCTAAGGACAGGGCGGCGATACTCACAGAGTTCTCCGTGATACTGGCCGCCATCTTCTGGGGTACCAACTTCGCCGCCACGAAGTTCGCCGCTCTCTCCATACCCCCACTCCTGCTCGTGGCGTTCCGCTTCTGCGCGGGTGGTCTCCTCATGTACGGCGGCCTGCGGCTTCTAGAGCCCGAGAGCAGGCTTGGGCGCAAGGACCTCTTCCCCATGGCCGCTTTGGGGTGCCTCGGGGTGGGCACGGCCCAGACCGGCTTCACCTTCGGCCTGAGCATGACGAGCGCTGCAAGCACAGGCTTGATCTTCTCCACGGCTCCCGTGTGGGGCATGCTCTTAGGCTCAGTACTCGGGCATGAGCGGCCCACAGGCAGGGGCGTAGTGGGCGTCGCTCTCTCCATCGTTGGGGTGGGGGTGGTCTTCTACGAGGGGTTGGGAGCCGGGAGCACGAGCCTTATCGGTAACCTCTGGGTACTCTTGGCAGCGGTGAGCGTAGGGGTCTACACTGTGCTCTCCGTGCCGCTCTTGGAACGCCACACGCCCTTGACAGTTGCGACTTACCCGATCCTCTTCGGCGGCCCGTTCGTGCTGCTCTTGTCGTCTCCTCAGCTGTTGAACCTCGGGTGGGGGAGCGTGGGCGTGGGGGTGTGGGCAGCGGTAGGGTACTCGGCGGTGTTCGCCACCGCTTTCGCCTTCGTTGGGTGGCAGAGGGGCATAAGCCGCATCGGGGCCAACCGGACGCTAATCTACCAATACCTGATTACAGCCGTGGGGGTCGCTTCGGGCATCGTGTTTTTCGGCGAGAGGCTCGGGGTCGAGAAGGTCGTAGGTGGGGCGGTCATCCTTCTCGGGGTTTACTTGGCTCGCCGTCAATAGGCACGGGCCCACTGCCGTCTGGGGCCATCACCTTTACTGCGAGTTGTCCTTCGCCTCCTCGCGGGCCTCGCGGCGCTTTCCACGCGAGCGATAGGGAGGCTAGAGTACGAGCTCTCTTAGCTGGGCCTCTACCACAGGCCAGGGCAGCAACCAGTGTTTATCAGTCACGGTGACGATCACCTTTTGGCCCACCATGCGGTACTCGCCCTTGGCCATCTCGTGCGAAAAGCGCCCCGAGTGCTCGTCGCCTAACAGGGTGGCGCCGTTCGCGTAGGCAGCCTTCTTGGCCCTCGCCAGCAGCGAGGACGGTCTTACCATCGTCTCTAGTTGGTAGGTCTTCGCCACTAATCTAGTTCCTTCCATACCGGTGGGAATGCTCCAACGACTAGACCTTGCGTGCCCTCTGGACGTTACACCCCCTGCCAACGTCAACCTCCGGGTCGTGCTGGTCTACCCGGACCCGAACCGCGCCAACTCGGGGCGGCAGGTCGGGCCGGCGGGCTGCCGGTGCCCCCTCGGAGGCCACTGGCAAGCGTACGGGCGAGTTGCTCGTCGCTCATCGCGGCCGTCCGACGCCGGAGGTCCTCTACCAAACGCAGCTCCTCGAGTGTGAGCTCGTAGCCGAACCTCGCAAGCGTGCCTTCGAGATCCCTCCTCGCCTGCTTCAGAAACCCGGCGTCGGTCGCTGCCCGGCTTGCAAGGTCCCTCAGTACCTTCTCGCGCAACGTTTCACCTCGAGTACTAGCACCATAGCGGTGTGAGTTTACCGTGGCACATGCCCGCCTGC
>DATDKO010000520.1:0-5475 GCA_036519935.1 Rubrobacter sp.
CGACGAGGATCCGAAGCCGGACCTCGGGATAGTTTTCTGGTCCGAGTGGCTTGCCCAGAACAAGACGTAGCGCATTTTCTTTAGGCACGGGCGCCGAGGGTATGTTGCTAGACGTTCCCACTCTTGAGAAAGGAGCTTTCGTCTAGTCTCTCTAAACCTGAGTTTCCGAGAAGACTACTCTTCTGGGCAGCTCGGTGATAGAGGATAATGGGCGCCACACTATACATACGACGAGTGCTTGGGGTGAAGATGGAGAAACGAAGCCCAGACGAGGGATCGCCCGTCACCCAAGTCCGCATCGCACGGCCGACCGACCACCTGACGGAGGTCGTGCGCTTCTACCGCGATGTCCTCGGGCTCGAGCAGATCTCCTCCTTCGAGGGTCACGCCGGCTACGATGGAGTGATGCTCGCGTTGCCGGGCAGACGCGACCACCTTGAGTTCACGCACCACGAGAGCGGCAGTCCGTGTCCCACCCCGACGAAGGACAACCTCATCGTTTTCTACATCGAGGACGATGCTGCGTTCCGGCAGATGGCTGCGCGCCTGAAGCGGCACGGGTACGAACCGGTCGAGCCGGAGAACCCGTACTGGGTACAGAAGGGGCTAACCTTCGAGGATCCAGACGGTTGGCGGGTGGTATTGATGCACACCGCCGGAATCTAAGGCTCGTCGGCTCGTGCGCGCAGGGGAAACTGACCCCACTTGACCCTAGTTTGACCCTAACCCGGATGCAATGCCCTGCAACAGTGGGCAAGGCAGGGAACAGGAAACCCGTTGTCTATGGGGAATTCGCAAACCCAGGCAACGCTCAGCAACCACTGACCGCACACTCGTAATGAGATCAGGTCAGCGGTTCGAGTCCGCTCGTCGGCTCTCTTTTTTGCCTGCAAAAGCCGTAGAAACGGCAAGCCCCCGACACGAACATCGGGGGCTTTGTCAGCAGTACGTCAGCAGTAGAATTCCCGAAAGCCTGGTCCCTTGC
The DNA here is from genome assembly GCA_036519935.1 of Rubrobacter sp. Lineage (GTDB taxonomy): Bacteria > Actinomycetota > Rubrobacteria > Rubrobacterales > Rubrobacteraceae > Rubrobacter_D. The sequence goes on from DATDKO010000520.1 coordinate 986, forward strand.
GTTGGCGTTCTACAAGTGGTTACAGGGCACAGCACGTGGCATAGGCGAATCCTCTGGAATTGAGCGTCTGACCGATGTGCCGGAGTTTCGGTGGGTGCGGCACCTCGAAAAAGCTTCGCTCGAGTGCCGAGAAGTAGTAGGCGGATTCTCGGAAGTTCTCCTGCGGCAGATACCGACCAGGATTATCCTTATTGCATGGGCGAGAAACAGAGAGCGCTTAGGGTCGGGGTGCTCGGGGCCGAGCCGATCGCGCAGGCCTCACTTCGAGGCCTGCCGCAAGGCCAAGAACGCCGCCGAGACCGCGCCAGCCATCATCGCCAGCGATTTTTCTTTAGACAAGGAGACCCCACTTCGCTGTCTGTGCAAAATTTAGACCCTTAGCGAGCCACGGAAAGCCCTAGCACGATAGTAAGTGGGCGCACTGTTGTGATACACGAAGACGGTGTCGTAGCGGCGATCACAAAAGAGGGCGCCGCCGAGTTTCCTAATATCAGAAGGTGTTTTCACCCAGCTCGACGTTTTCGAATCGAAACTTCCAAGTTTCTGCAGCTCCCGATATTCTTCTTCCGTTAAAAGCTCAATGCCCATGGCAGCAGCCATATCAATAGCGTTATTTTCTGGTTTATGTTCTTTCCTTGCCTCCTGCCCTTCACGGTCGTAACAAACACTTCTGCGGCCTTTAGGACTTTCCGCTGAACAATCATAAAAAATGTATTCGCCCGTCTTTTTATCATGACCAACAACATCCGGTTCACCGCCAGTTCTTTCCATTTCATTGAGCGACCACAGTTTTTCAGTATTAGCTTCCAGCTTTGCTTGTACTTTCGCCCATTCAAGACCTTTATGGCGATTCATGTTTTTCTCAGAACGGGCTTTCAATGCTCTGAGTAGTTCTTCACGTTGTTCTGGTGACAACTCCTTGTTTCGTTCTACCGACACCCGAACTCCTTTCCCATGGTCAGAGGTGCAAGCTTATCGAAGCATAGTAGCAATCCGGCTTCGCGCAAGGTAGACATTCTAGGAGAGGGTCAAGATAGACAATACACAGTGACGGTGGACAACTGCGCTGGAGCGGCAGGCTCAACCGCCGGTAGTGCGACAGCCGCCGCTGGTACCTCGCCTACTGCCAGTGAGACAGCTACCGCTAGTGCATCTCCAACGCCCGCGCCAGCTAGCCCCGAGCCAACACGCTCCCCGAACCCGACCCCACAGCCAAGCCCTAGCCTATTAGACTCCGGCGGTCCTACGATAGGGCCTGCTCCTCTAATGCCTGGCGGTGGGTGCCCCGACGAGTTCCCTGTCGAGCGAGACGACCTCTGCTATCGGTAGCAGACCTTATTCACCGGAGTGCGTGGAATAGGATTTCTCGGAAGTTGGCAACATCTAGCCCCGGCACTGAGAGGCGTGGACTTTATCCGTCAGGCTCAAGAATGAAACTCTACCCCCCAGACCTAACTTTCGGTGGATGCTGTTCTAACCGGGCCACCGTACCATCACACACAACCCGATACGAAGGAGAACCCACGATGGGCAAGATCCTAATGGAAATCACCATGTCCCTGGACGGCTACACCACCGGTCCGGAGGTATCCGCCGAGGCGCCCCTTGGACGCGGCGGCGAGCGCCTGCACGAGTGGATGTTCGCTGGGAAATCGGCGGCCGACTCCGACCGCTGGCTAACCGATCACTTCAGCACCATCGGCGCGGTGATCCTCGGCCGGCGCATGGCCGACCTCGGCATCGGACCCTGGGGCGAAGAGCCAGTCTTCCACGCGCCGTGCTTCGTCGTCACCCACCGACCCGCAGAAACGATCGTCAAGAAGGGCGGCACGTCCTACATCTTCGTCACCGAGGGAATCGACGCCGCCATGGCCCAAGCCCAGGCGGCCGCCGGGGCACAGGACGTGATGGTCGAGGGCGGCGCCGACATCGATCGCCAGTTCCTCAACGCCGGGCTCATCGACGAGATCCGCCTGCACGTCGCGCCCATCCTCCTCGGCGCCGGTTCCCACTTGTTCACCGGCGTACGCCCGGACCTGCGGCTGGTCCCGACCCAGGCGACCAACAGCCCGCTTGCCACGCACCTGACCTACCAGGTCGACGCTTCTGCCGTCCGGGCGTAGCCGGTCGACTAGTGGCCTCTTGGCTGCACGGCCACGGTCGATGCGCTCGCGGTCGAGGGCGAAGGGCTCGGACGCCCCCGCGGAGGACGGAGCACGAGAAGAAGCCCGAGGATCTGGAGCCCGAGGACCAACTACTGATCCCATTTGGGCGCCAGCGATCAGCCGAGAATGAAAGCAACGAATTGCCAAGCTGAAATGCTGACAAGCGACAGCCTAAGGCTGGAGCGTGCTGAGTGGCTGACAAGCGAAGCCCGTAGGGCTGAGCGTGCTAAAACCCCGGCACCGGCACCGCGTCGAACATCTCCTTATCGGCGCCGCAGTCCGGGCACTTCTCGGGTAGCTCGCCTTCGACGCGGTAGCCGCAGTTCGTGCAGGCCCAGTTGAGGGGCTCGGCCTCGCCCTGCACCTCGTGCGTATCGTCGGTCATTCGTGCTCCTCCTCTGTGTTTTCAGAGGCCATTATGGCACCAGCAAAGACGGGGATCACGCCGGTGCTAGACTATCCGCGCCGTAGCCACGACCGGAAAGGTTGTCATTAGGTTGCCGAACGGACGCTCTCTCGCTTCACGCATCTCGGATCGTTCGCGGGGTGCGCCACCGACGGCTCTCGTGATCTTCCCCATAATCTCCGTCCAGCTCGGGGCTGCCGTGGCCAAGAGCCTTTTCGACTCTCTTGGTCCCGGCGGTACGGTCTTCTTGAGGATCGCCTTCGCGGCGCTCGTGCTTTTCCTCCTGGTGCGCCCGAAGTTGGGTGGGCACGACCGGGCCGGGTACCTTGTTGCTGGACTCTTCGGGCTCACGCTTGCGGGGATGAACTTTTCGATCTACCTGGCCTTCGACCGCATACCCCTTGGCGTTGCCGTTACGCTCGAGTTCGTGGGTCCTCTCGGTGTGGCCGTCGCCGGCTCCCGGCAATTGCTCGACCTGCTGTGGGTCGTGCTCGCCGCGGCCGGTATCCTCCTGCTCGCTCCTCTCAGCGTGCTCGGGGGGATGGACCTCGATCCTGTGGGTGTGGCCTTCGCGCTCCTGGCCGGATGCCTGTGGGCCTCCTACATCCTCCTCTCCGCCCGCACGGGGAGCGCTTTCCCTGGTGGGACGGGGCTTGTGATCGCGCTCTGCGTAGGGACGTTCGTCCTCTTTCCTTTCGGGATAGCAGGCGCAGGCTACGCCTTGCTCGATCCGAAGCTCCTCCTCGCCGGCTTCGGCGTGGCGATGCTCTCCTCGGCCATCCCTTACTCGCTGGAGCTCGAAGCCCTGCGCAAACTCCCTGCTCGCGTCTTCGGCGTCCTGATGAGTCTCGACCCCGCCGTAGCCGCCCTCGCCGGCCTGGTCGTCCTCGGAGAACGGCTGGAGATGCGCGCCGTGGCGGCCATTATCTTCGTGACCATCGCCGCAGCCGGCGCCTCGCTGTTCGGCCGGCGCGACAAGGGCTGATGCGCACGGGGTGGTGAGATCCTCCGTCGCCCGTAGAACAGAGAGACCGGAAGGTCTACGAAAGGACCGAAAGGGGATCTCTGTGGCTGCTGGGGCGCGAGACATTTCGAGGGTGGCGCTTGTTACCGACGGCTCCTCCCGCGACGGGGAGCCCTCGTCCTGGTGAGCGCGGCAGATCGCGTACTGACGCTCCGCGAAGTGAGTGGAAGGGGAATTCTCGGAAGTTCGCTGTTGCTATCTACCCGGCTGTAGGCTGCGCGATGTCATGGCAGCGAGTTCTGGTCAGATTGGGGCGCCGCCGAACCCGATCTCGTTCCCGTCGGGATCGTGATACGTAACCTTGCGCACACCGTTGGAGTAGGTCTCCCGCTTCGAGGGCTCGACTCCCCGATCGGCGATCTGGGCAACGAGTGCATCGAGGTCGTCGACGAAGATGGTGTGCATGGCGTGACCGGCGTGCTCGGGCCGCTGCAGGATGAACACCGACCGATGCTCGTCAAGGTCCCACACGGCCTCTGTGTCGTGCGGAGCGAACGTCGGCGAGGAGCCGAACAGCTTTTCGTACCAGGCCAGCGCCACCGGATAGTCGTTAACTGGGATTCCCGCGTACAGGTCAACGGCCATGATAGTTGATCATCACCCTTCTCACGTCAAGCCTCCTTCTATGGGGGTGCCTTGGATGGTAATGCGGGCCGACTGGAGAAACATCCACCAAAGGGTAGATCGGGGAGAGTAGAGTTCTGCGCGGTCCGTCCGACACGTACTCCGCGCGCACGCCCATGCACCATCACGACAGGTTCGCGAGGGCTACGTTAGCGCTATTCACCCAACCTCCTAGAATAGGATTTCTCGGAAGTTCACCGATGCGAAGCAGCGCGTCACGGGGGAAACCTCGCCACAAAGTCCGGGACGCATAGCGAGACTTGGGCTGGCG
>DATDKO010000521.1:0-4968 GCA_036519935.1 Rubrobacter sp.
GGTCGGCAACGACGCTGTGGGCAACCAGACCAGGGTCAAGGTGGTAAAGAACAAGGTAGCGCCGCCTTTCAAGACGGTGGAGTTTGACGTGATGTACGGAGAGGGAATCTCCCGCGAGGGAAGCCTGCTCGACGTCGGCATTGAGCACGATGTGGTCCAGAAGAGCGGTGCCTGGTTTGCATACGGCGATGAACGCCTGGGGCAGGGTCGGGAGAACGCCAAGCAGTTCCTCAAGGAGAACAACGAGGTTCGCGAGCGCATCCTCGAGGAGATCTACGAGAAGCTCGGGTTCAACGAATCTGTCGAAGGGGTGGCGGAGCTAGGGGAATCACAGGTGGAACCGGGAAGCGACGGGCAGCGCTTGGAGGAGCCGACCAGGCAGGTGGTGCTCTAGGCGCCTTCGTTAAAGGCCTGCTCCGCGGCCAAAAGGAGTTTAAGGCAGCTCTACAGCAGGTTTGGGCCAGCACAAGTAGGCTTACGCGAGCTCGAAACATCTCTCGCCAGGGAAATCTGCTAAGTACCGTCCGTATCGCCCGCACCGACCGTAAAGTGCTCATTAGCAGGCGTCCGTTGACGGTCGATACTATCATGGGGTATCGACCGTTAATAGCACGTATCGATCGCATCGACCGCCCCAAATCTCCTCGTTTTGCTGGTGCTTTGTCACCGGTTCGCCCCCGCGGTCGATGCGGTCGATGTATTTCTGAGCCTAGGTGCGTAGTTCTTCTGCGTGTATCCTTGTGCCGAGGCAATACTGTTGCACCTGGCAAGCGTTTACATCCATCCTTACAAGGACACCGGGGGACGTCTCTCCCACTGCCGGGTACGCATCTACCTCCCCGACACTGTTCTCGACACTCCCGTGGTTGTCTGCTCGGAGCTACCTAACAACCCTGGCGGCTCGATCACCAACTCCGCGGAGACGATAGCTGCGGGGGTGATACTGGCTAGCGAACTGATCACCCCTCTGGCATGGATCGAGCACTGGCCGAACTCGGTTGATACCCGAGTATAAAATCGCCGGATTACGAAGCGGCCAAGCAGGGCATAAATAACACATTTAACAAACACAGAGATGACGTGGGGTAGAAGAGAGCGCGAGACGTCTGTTTGTCGGTAAGTTCCTTCTCACGGGTTTGAAGGGCGAACAAGAAGTGGAGATAGATATGGCTCAAGCAGCGTCTTCCAGTAGATCCGGTGGCAGCAGACGTTTTGTCTATGTGGTGGCCTCCGTCGCAGCTCTTGGAGGGCTGCTCTTCGGCTACGATACAGGGGTCATCTCAGGAGCACTTCTTTTTATAGGGCAGGACTTTCAACTCACCGCGTTTCTTGAAGGCTTCATCGTTAGCTCGTTGCTGCTCGGGGCCATGGTCGGGGCCGGAGTCAGCGGGGCGCTCTCAGACAAGCTTGGTCGGCGGACTATCATACTCGCTGCGGCTACTATCTTCGCCATCGGGGCCGTCGGCGCGGGGCTGGCGCCTAACGTAGAGGTGCTCATCTTCTTCCGTTTCTTCTTGGGGCTGGGTGTTGGCAGCGCTTCTGCCCTAGTGCCGTCTTACATCTCCGAGTCCGCCCCAACAGACGTGCGTGGGTCGCTCTCCTCCCTGTTTCAGCTGGCGATCACCCTAGGTATCCTGGTCGCCTATCTGGTCAACGCAGCCTTCGCCTCCGCCGGCAGCTGGCGCTGGCCGCTTGCGCTCGCCTTCGTACCCGCACTGGTGCTGCTTATCGGCATGTACTTCTTGCCGGAGACGCCCCGCTGGCTCGTCAGCAAGGACCGCGACGAAGAGGCCCGGCGGGTTCTAAGCCGAACCCGGACCGAGGCAGAAGTACAGGACGAGCTACAGGAGATTCGACGCACAGAGGAAGAAGAAGAGCAGGCAGGCTACCGGGAGCTACTTGCCCCCTGGGTGCGGCCGATGCTCGTGGTTGGTATAGGGCTTGCGGTCTTTCAACAATTCGTTGGGATCAACACCGTCATCTACTACGCCCCTACTATCATAAAATCCACTGGGCTAGCGAACGTGGCCTCCGTCCTCGCCACCGTCGGTATCGGGGTGGTCAATGTCCTGATGACCATCGTTGCCATCCTGGTAATAGACCGTGTGGGCCGCAAGCCCCTGCTGCTCGTCGGGCTCGCCGGTATGACGGTATCGCTCGTGATCCTCGGCGCTGCTTTCGCGTTCTCCGGCCTTTCGGGCATCATCTCCTGGGTTACGCTGGCTGGTCTGATGTTGTACATAGCGTCCTTCGCGGTGAGCTTCGGTCCAGTGCTCTGGGTGATGCTGCCAGAGATCTTTCCGCTCAATGCTCGCGGTACAGGCACAGGTGTTTCGGCCTTGAGCAACTGGGGGGCCAATTTCGTTGTCGCCCAAGCGTTTCTGCCACTGGTTGCCCTGATAGGCAGGTCAGCAGTCTTCTGGATACTTGCAGGGATCTGCATCGTAGCGGCGCTGTTCATCCAGTTTCTGGTGCCAGAGACGAAGGGACGCAGCTTGGAACAGATAGAGACCGATCTGCGTCAGCGAGTTGCGGGCGGCTCTTAATCTGGGGTCTCACATGTTGGATTAGCCTCATACCTTTCGTCTCGACCGAATACCTTTGGCCGTAGTTCCTGTCCAGGGTTGACTTGAGGAGGGATCTGCGATCGAGACCACGCTAGAGCCGCTCAACGAGCGGCGACGAGGCGAGGACTGTGGCAACTTGGCAAATGTGTCCTCCGAGTGCACATCTGCGCCGGGTCACCAGGAGGGGGCGGAGTGTCCCGAAAGAATGGAGCACGAGGTCTGGGGACGAGGAGGTAGAGAATGAACGCTATAGGAGTAGACATCGGCGGGACAAAGATCGCCGCCGCAGTGGTTACTCCGGAAGGCAAGATCCTTAACGAGGTGAGGTACCCGACCCAGGCGGTCCCGCCGAACAGGCTGATAGAAACTATCGCCCGGGCCATCACGGAGGTGAAAGACGGCTTCGAGGTGGGCGGAGCATGCGTGGCCGTCCCTGGCCTGATTCTGGCCTCGGAGAACAGGGTCATCTTCGCGCCCAACCTGCACGAAATAGAGGACATCTGCCTGGACGAGGAGATAGGCCGCAGAACCGGCCTGAGAGTTACGGTGGAGAACGATGCTAACGCAGCCGCCTGGGGCGAGTTCCGCTTCGGGACCGGAAGAGGCCTCAAGCACATGGTTTTCATAACCCTCGGTACCGGAGTCGGTGGCGGTATCATCACCCACGGGGTGCTCTTGAGAGGCGCCCAAGGGGCAGGTGGGGAGCTGGGACACGTGACCATCGATCCAACAGGACCGCGCTGCGGCTGCGGCAACTACGGATGTCTCGAAGCACTCGCCTCGGGCACAGCCATCCAGCGCCGCGCCCGCGAGATTGCCAACGAGAGACCGAACTCCGCATTGGGGCGCCTGGCCATCGAAAGGCAGGTGCTCGGGGAGGACGTGACGAGGCTCGCCCAAGAAGGGGACGAGGTGTCCATCTCGGTTCTGGAAGAGACGGGCAGGTGGCTCGGGATCGGCTTGGCGGGTTTCGTGAACACCTTCAATCCTGAGGTGATTACTGTAGGCGGCGGAGCCTCGCGGGCTGGAGAATTGATCCTGGAGTCCGCTCGCAACGAGGTACAGCTCAGGGCTCGCTCCCCCTCGCGCGACCTCGTCGAGATAAAGGAGGCCACCCTGGGTCCTGAGTCCGGTGTGCTCGGCGCGGCTGCGCTTGCGCGTGGCGGGGACAGAGAGAGTAGGTGACGGAGGCTTCCACACGTTGGGCCTGAAGAGGACAATGCGATGTCTTCTGACTATTTCACGAATGCCTCAGCAGGACGAAGATATACCCCGGCCGCACGAGAGTGAACGTTGCCTAGTGAGTTTGGCTCCTAGTAGGAGAAGTAGTGATACTGCTATGAGCTCCTTCATCGAGCTTAGGGGCGGCTAATATCGAGAAGTTGTTTCCGCCGCAACTCCCTCCCTTAGGAGCGGCGGAAAGGAAATCAGCCGGGGGAGTAGGCAGGAGATTCGACCCCCGGTCTGCTACTAGAGGTCCAGTCGCCTGGACTCGATGAGCGTACAAGCGGTTTTGAGGGCTCGCACCACCACGTTAGGCCCCCAGTCCCGAGCGCCTGTTCTTCGGCTACGACGGCGTTTGAGGCGGCTTTGAGGACCCCTTGTCGATGCGACTGAACTGCGGAGAAGGCAATGGCGCGAGTCTTGCCGGAAGAACATCGCAAAATACCGCCCGCAGCGCCCGCATAGTCGTCGATGCGCTTATATTGCGGGCTTATCGTGCGGTCGCTATCGTGCTGTTATCGCCCGCGAAGGAGGCTTTACCGACCGCCATGACAAGTATCGACCGCCAATCGCCCGCATAGAATTCCGCTATTTTGCAGGTCCTTTTCTGCCCTTGGGCTGTCGCGGTCGGTGCGGGCGATGTTTTTGCCAGCTTTACCTAATTGTTTATGATCGCTCTCTGTGTATCCTTCTGCCGGAGCAACAGTGATGCACCAGGTGAACCAACAAGAACTAGACAGAGCTGCGTACGCTCTAGCCAAAGACTTCCTCTTGGAGTCTAGCCCGGGTAAAGGCGTCACGCCCGAGTTGATAGAGAAGTACCTGCACCTCTCGACACCTCGACCCGACACCTTGGCCGCCCTCTATGAGCATATGCTGGAGTCGGCGCAGAGTGCCAACATGAAGGCGGGCGTGATCGGCGGTTCCATCGGCGGGGTAGGGAACCTGGGTCCAGTCTTGTGCGACTTTGAGCCGGCGGAGGTTCTGGAGAAGTACCGCTCTGGTTGGGAGGACGTCCTAGATGACATAGTGGCACAACTCAAACCCAGGGGCAGCGTCCCTCGCACCTCGAGGAGCATCTGGCCTAGATACTGTAGGTCTATTCTCTCCGGTGCCAGGTTCCTGTCGCGGTTCTCCTCGGCCGAAGACTTCTACGGCTGGGTGGATCTCTTCGACG
>DATDKO010000522.1:0-3055 GCA_036519935.1 Rubrobacter sp.
TCTTGCCCACTACTGCGGGCGTAGACGCCGTCGAGAACCACGGCAACACCCAACCCCCCGGCATCGACGACGCCGGCCTCGCGCAAGACAGCGAGCAGATCGGGGGTGCGGCGCACCGAATCGTGTGCCGCCTCCCTCGCCGCCCGGACTACGGAAGGCAGGTCAGCGTCCGCTCCTTCGACGGCCTCGCGGGCAGCCAGGGCCGCATCCTTGATTACGGTGAGCATCGTGCCCTCGACCGGTTCGCGAACAGAGGCGTAGGCTCGCTCCCTTGCGCCTTCGAGCCCGGCTGCGAAGGCCCCGGCGTCCAGGGATCTCCTGTCGGTCAGTACCTCGCATGCGCCCCGGATCATCTGCGAGAGTATGACCCCGGAGTTTCCCCTCGCGCCCATCAGCGTGGCCCTGGCACAGGCCCTACTCGCCTCCTCGAGGCTAGCGTAGGACTTGCCCGAGGTTTCGTTCAACGCGGATTCCAGGGTGAGCAGCATGTTCGTGCCCGTGTCCCCGTCAGGCACGGGATAGACGTTGAGATCGTTGATCCTGGCGACCTGGGCCTTGACGGCCGCGTGGGCTGCAGCAACCATGGAGGCCACCTCTATCGCCATCGCAAAGAATCCCTCATTGCTCCTCTCATGGGGTTTCCGGCAGACCACTACCCACTGTAGGAGATCGTCGACAATCTGGTACAATCACCGCCCGACGTCCGGTAACGGTTTGTTTGTCGCGTTTTCCGGGGTCCCCGAATTCGACCGGTATCCTAGCACAGGAGATGTTTCGTGGCGAAAGTTTGTTATTCGTGCGGAAAGAAGCCAGACTTCGGCAACGCGCGCAGCCACTCGCTGAGGGCGACGCGCCGGCGCAGAGACCCGAACCTGCAGAAGGTCCGCATCCAGGAAGGCTCGGCCACGCGGCGCGAGTGGGTCTGCACCTCATGCCTCAAGGGGTTCAAGGTGAAGAAGGCCTCCATAGGAGCGCCATCTTCCGCGTCGCAGGTCCTCTAGCCCTCAAGGGTTTTGGAGCGTGGCGGGCGTGTCGTCTTGCGAGGCGCGTTCGCGAAGCTTCACCATAAGGTCAGCCATCTCCATCGCCGAGACCGCCGCCTCGAAACCCTTGTTGCCCATCTTCGTCCCGGCACGTTCTATGGCCTGTTCGATCGACTCCGTGGTGATGACCCCGAAGATCACGGGTACCCCGGTCTCAAGGGCCACCTTCGAGATACCGCCTGCGGCCCCGCCAGCGACGTAGTCGAAATGTGCCGTTGCGCCCCGGATCACAGCCCCTAGGCAGACGAGTGCGTCGTAGCGTCCTGAGAGGGCCAGCTCTCTGGCGACGACCGGTATCTCGAAGGAACCGGGCACCCAGACGACGTCAACGGACCCCGCGTCGCCCCCGTGACGTCGGATCGCCTCGATAGCCCCTTCGAGCAGCGCCTTTACGACAAAATCGTTGAAGCGCGAGGCGACTATCCCGAAGGATCTCCCCTCAGCAGAGAGGTTCCCCTCGATGTGGATGACTTCCTCCACGCTCGCCTCCTAGAACTTCTCGAAGACGTGGTTCAGCTTCTCTCGCTTTGTCTTCAGGTAGCGCTCGTTGTGGCCGTTGGGCTCCATCTCGATCGGGACGCGCTCGGTGATCTCAAGCCCGAAGCCTCTGAGCCCGACGACCTTCGTCAGGTTGTTGGTAAGAAGGCGGATGCGCTTGAGGTCGAGATCCTTGAGGATCTGGGCCCCGACCCCGTAGTCCCTCAGGTCGGGCGCGAGGCCGAGCTTCTGGTTCGCCTCGACGGTATCCATCCCCTCATCCTGCAGATGGTAGGCCCTCATCTTGTTCAAGAGCCCGATCCCCCGACCTTCTTGCTGCATGTATGCTATGACGCCTTCGCCTTCCGCCGCGATGCGCTCCATCGCTGCCTCCAGTTGTTCGCCGCAGTCGCAGCGTAGGGAGTGCAATGCGTCGCCGGTCAGGCATGCCGAGTGGACCCTGACGAGCACATCGTCCTTACCCTCGGGCTCGCCCATGACGAGCGCGACGTGGGTAAGTTCATCTATGTCGTTCTCGTAGGCGCGCAGCCTGAACTCCCCGAATGGGGTGGGCAGCCGCGTCTCGACGGCGCACCTGACCTGCGTCTCGAAGGCGTGACGGTACTCGATGATCTGGGCTACCGTCACCAGCTTGACGCCGTGCTCCCTGGAGAACCTCTCGAGGTCGGGTACACGGGCCATCGTGCCATCTTCTTTCATGATCTCGCAGATCACACCCGCAGGCTTGAACCCGGCCATCCTGGCGAGGTCGACGGCGGCCTCGGTCTGGCCGGCGCGCTGCAGAACACCCCCGGCCTTCGCCCGCAGAGGGAATACGTGTCCGGGCATCACGAGGTCTTCCGGGCCGGTCGCCTCGTCCACGGCGACCCTGCAGGTGTGGGCCCTGTCGGCGGCGGATATGCCCGTCGTGATGCCCTCCTTCGCCTCGATCGAGGCCGTGAACGCTGTTCCCATCCTCGAAGCGTTGTGGGTGACCATCTGTGGTATTTCGAGTCGGTCGACGATCTCCCCAGCCATCGGCAGGCAGATCAGACCACGACCGTAGGCGGCCATGAAGTTGATGTCGTCTGCGGTTACGACTTCGGCGGCCATGGTCAGGTCGCCCTCATTCTCACGGTCCTCGTCATCACAAACGATGACCATCTTGCTTTGCTTGATGTCCTCGACGATCTCCTCTATTGGACTAAAAGGCATCTGCGGCACTCCTCTCGAAGGTTGAAAGTCTCCCTACCAGGCGCGGCTCGAGCAGCCGCTCTACGTACTTACCAATAATGTCGGCCTCGAGGTTTACCCTGCTTTCCGTTCCGAGCTCTCCCAGGTTCGTGTTAGCGCGGGTCTGGGGCAGTATCGAGACCGTAAAAGTGCCCTCCCCCATCGAGACGATCGTCAGGCTTATACCGTCGACGCAGATGCTGCCCTTCTCGATGCAGTAGCGGAGCACTGTCTCGGGAGCCCCGAACTCCCAGATCTCCGCGTCGCCCTCGGGCCTAACCCCGAGCGCCTCGCCAACGCCG
>DATDKO010000523.1:0-3610 GCA_036519935.1 Rubrobacter sp.
ATGATCGACTCCGGGTTGGAGCCAGAAAAGGGGCCTTTGCGCCTTTACAACTGGTCGGATTACATCTACACCCGCGTGCTCAAGGATTTCGAAGAGGAGTTCGGCGTCGAGGTCGAGCTCACGACCTTCTACAACCTGGAGGAGGCCACCCAGAAGCTGAGGACCGGCAAGGTCGACTTCGACGTCTTCGTCCCCACGGCCGAGATCATCCCGAAGTTCGTGGCGGGGAAGTTGCTTCAGCCCCTGAACCACGACTACCTGCCGAATTTAAAGAAGAACGTCTGGCCGATGCTTGCGGACCCCTACTACGACAGAGGCTCGCGCTACACGGTGCCCTACACCGTCTACCTGACCGGGATCGGTTGGCGAACGGACAAGGTCGACGCCGATGTCGCGGCCATGGACAACCCCTGGGAGGCGTTCTGGGATCCCGAGTACAAGGGATTGGTAGGACTCTACGACGACTACAGGGAGACGATCGGGGTCGGGATGTTCAAGAGCGGCATCACCGAGATCAACAGCGCAAACCCGGACGACCTGAAGGCCGCCCAGAACAACCTTATCGAGCTCACGGACCTGGTAGACATCCGCTACACCATCGATGGTGCCTACTCCAAGCTGCCCGAAGGCGTCTTCGGCATCCACCATGCATGGTCGGGCGACATGATCTACGCGCCCTACTACATGCCAAAGGGTGACGACCCTTCGGTGCTGCGCTACGTGTGGCCTCCGAAGGCGCAAGGCGGGGCGGGAGGCTACGTATCCAACGACAACCTCGCGGTGCTCAACGGCTCCGAGAACCCTGTCCTGGCCCACATGTTTCTCAACTACATGCTCGACAACAAGGTGGCGATCAAGAACTTCGGCTGGAACGGCTACCAGCCGCCCGTAAACGCTCTAGAGTCGGGCAAGCTCGTCGAGGACGGGACGATCGTCAAGAACCTCGAAACGACGGTTATCGTGCAGAGCGACTTCGACATTGGCCAGACACCCGAGCAGCTGACGCCCGACGAAGACAAGCGGTGGCTGGAAGTGTGGTCGCGGGTCCAGCAGGGCGGCTAGAACCGTGAGCAAGGCCGACGAGGAGAGAGGGGTGGTCGGCGAGAGACGCTGGTTGTGGCCATCCTTCGCCCTGCCCGGCGTACTCTGGCTGCTTGTCCTCTTCGTTACGCCCCTCTACGCGGTCCTCGCGATGGCCATGGGGATCACGGACCCCATCTTCGGGGATACGCTGCCCGTTTGGAACCCGCTCTTCTGGGACCCTTCGACGTTCGTGGAAGTACTCGGCCAATTGTTCACCGGCCAGCTCGGGGTGGTCTTCTTGCGCACGCTTGTCTACGTAGTGGCTGCCACAGCCCTTAGTCTGCTAATCGGCTATCCGGTAGCTTACTACCTCGCCCGCCACGCCGGCCGCTACCGCGTCCTCCTCTTGATGCTCATCATCGCCCCGTTCTGGATCAACTACCTGATGCGGATGCTGGCCTGGGTGAACCTGCTCACCACGGACGGTTACGTGAACCAGATACTAATGTTTGTCGGCGCCCTCGACGCGCCGCGGGAGTGGCTCGTTGGCAAGCACGAGACCGTCATACTGGGCCTCGTCTACGGCTACGTGCCTTTCCTGATCCTGCCGCTCTTCGCCGCGCTCGATAGGATCGACCAGCGCGTCATAGAAGCGGCGAGGGACCTCGGGGCAAGCCCGGCACAGGCTTTCTTGCGCGTCACGTTGCCGCTCTCCTCGCAGGGGATCCTCGCCGGGTGCGTGATCATCATGCTGCCGATGTTCGGCGACTACTACACGGCGACGTTGCTGTCAGGATCCCCGAAGACGAACATGATCGCCAAGCTGATCGAGCAGAACATAAACGCCAGCGCAGGGGGTAGCACGGGCGCCGCCCTGACCATCGTGCTGATGGTGTTCGTCGGCCTGCTGATGACCTACTACCTCTACAGCGTGGCACGGGCGACGAGAGAGGCCCGGTCGTGAGCGCACAGGCAGACACTACCAGCGGCAAGACACTCCTTGCGCGCCTGCAGACGTGGTGGTCGAACCCCTGGGGCAAACCACGCTTCCTGGTGCTCTTTACCTGGACCTACGTGCTCTGGTCGCTCGTTCCCGTGGCGATTGCCGTGCTGTTCGGGTTCAACGCGGGCCGCTCCCGCAGCACCTGGCAGGGCTTCTCGCTTCGGTGGTACTACCAGGACCCAGACCTCTCCGTCTTGCACGACCCGTCGTTGCGCGACGCGTTGCTTCAGAGCCTCAAGCTCGCGGGGCTGACCATGCTGATCGCCACGCCCCTCGGAGTGGCGCTCGCCATAGGACTGGCGCGCTGGAGTGGTTGGGGCTCGCGCCCGGCCAACTTCCTGATGCTCTTCCCGCTCGTCACGCCGGAGATCGTGATGGGCGTGTCGCTGTTTCTGGTGTTCGTCTACCTCTTCGGCTTCATACAGCTAGGGACCCAGGCCCAACTGCTCGGGCATGTGACCTTCACCATCTCCTACGTCGTGATAATCGTGCGCGGCCGCCTGTTCGCGGTCGGAAGAGAGTACGAAGAGGCGGCCATGGATCTTGGGGCGTCGCAGTGGCAGGCGATGAGGATGGTGCTGCTGCCGATGCTCACCCCGGCCATCTGGGCCAGCCTCATGATCGCCTTCGCCATCTCCATAGACGACTTCGTGATAACCGCATTCTTGATGGGAGACCAGTCCTCAGCCACCATCCCGGTCAAGCTCTACAGCGCCGCGCGGGCGGCCCCGATCCCGGCGCTGAACGCACTGGCGAGCATACTCCTCTTCGCTTCCATGCTAGCTATCACGATCGCCATCCTGGTGATGGGCCGTTCCCGCAAAAAGGAAGGCGCAGAAGGCTCCGCGGTGGAAGACTTTGCCAGGTTGGATCTGTAGGGGCGGGTCGCGAACCGCCCACAAACGAACCACGGTTTCAGGATTTCTTTGAGCTGACCGCTGAAAGCTGAGTGCTGAAAGCTTGTTCCTTCTCATTCGGCGCGGTGGTTTCGGTGCGTAGGACGCGCAGGGCTTCGCATGGTAGGTACAGCGACACTAGTGTCCCTCGGTCGAAGGACGATCCGGCCCCGTCGTTGGCCAGCATGCATCGGATCGGGGTTCCGCTGTTGAGGGTGACCACGAGTTGGGAGATGGCGCCGGCGTAGACGACGCGTTCGATCTTCCCCGGCAATCGGTTCTCGCCGGTCTCTCCTGGGGCCTCCACGCGCACGCGCTCGGGACGCACGACCACCTTGACGGGTCCCCTGGCCGAGGTGTGGCCGCGGGAGGCGAACAGCTCGGAGTCCCCGACCCTGACCCGGCACCTGCCGTCGGAATCCGTACCGATGGCCTGCGCGTCCAGCATGTTCGAGACGCCGAGGAAGTCAGCGACGTAGGCGGACGCCGGTTCCTCGTAGACCTCGCGGGGTGAGCCGACCTGTTCGATTCGGCCTTCGTTCATCACCGCGATGCGGTCGGCCATGGTGAGGGCTTCTTCCTGATCGTGAGTAACGTAGATGAAGGTGATCCCAACTTGTTCCTGCAAGGCTTTCAGCTCGATCTGGAGCGCTTTCCTGAGCTTGGCGTCGAGCGCGCCGAGCGGCTC
>DATDKO010000524.1:0-5309 GCA_036519935.1 Rubrobacter sp.
GACGCGGGCTTCGTGTCGGTGGACAAGCCCCCTTTGGGGTTCTGGATCCAGGCGGCCAGCGCCTATCTGTTCGGCTTCCACGGCTGGAGTATATTGCTCCCCCAGGCGCTCGCAGGGGTTCTCTCTGTGGCCCTGCTCTACTACCTGGTGCGCCGGAGCTTCGGGCCAGTAGCGGGTTTGCTAGCAGCACTCGCTTTAGCACTCACCCCGATCAGCGTCGCCACGAACCGCCACAACAACCTTGAGAGTTTGCTTGTCCTTGCCGTACTTCTGGCAGCCTGGGCCTTCATACTCGCCGCCGAAACCGGTAGGCTGCGCTGGTTGGTAGTGGGCGCGTTGGTGGTCGGTATGGGCTTCAACATCAAGATGCTTGAGGCTTTCCTAGTTTTGCCCGCGTTCTACCTGTTGTACCTAGTGGCGGCTCCGGTAGGCTGGCGGCGTCGGATGATCCATCTTGGGCTTGTAACGGTCGTGATCGTCGCGGCATCACTACCGTGGGTGGTGGCGGTGGATCTAACGCCGGCTGGCCAGCGTCCCTACGTCGGTTCTAGCTCCTTCAACACCGTAACGGATCTGATCGTCGGCTGGAACGGTGTGGAGCGCGTGATGGGGAATGACAAGGGTGTCGGAGATCCCGGGCCTTTGAGGTTTCTCGCCCCACAGCTTGGCGGGCAGATAGGGTGGCTCTTGCCGCTGGCCGTCGCGGGCCTGGCGGCTGCAAGTTGGCGGAGTTGGCAGCGGCGTCCTAGCCTCCCACTCAGCCGCAAAGAAGATCAGGCCCTCCTGCTGTGGGGGACGTGGTTCATGTCGCAGGTTGTGTTCTTTAGCTTCGCTGGAGACTGGGATCCCTACTATCTGGCTATGCTCGCCCCGGCCGTCGCCGCACTGGTGGGAGTGGGGGTGGTGGCACTGTGGGACGATTACCGGAGCCCGGGTTGGCACGGGTGGCTTATGCCCCTGACGCTTGTGGGTACAGCCAGCTTGCAATTGTATATTCTGGCCCTCTACCCGGACTGGAGCCACTGGTTGACTCCCACAGTCGTTGTCCTGTGCCTAGCTGCAGCCGGAAGCCTTGTAGTCACACGCCAGACGCCTCGGTTGAGGGTCAGTGGCTATCCGCTGGCCGCGATAAGCGTAGGGATACTGTCCCTCTTCCTCGCCCCGTCGGTCTGGGCTGCCTCTACGATGTGGTATGGCGCCGAAACTCGATCGCCGATCGCTGGTCCTCAGATAGTGGCCGGTGAGACGTCTAGCAGGTTTGGTAGCGATGGTAGCGAGGTTGCTCCCATGGTGGATTACCTAGAGGCCAATCAGGGCGATGCCAGCTACCTAGTCGCTGCTATAGATTCTGGTGTTGCCAGCCCCATAATCCTGAACACCGACGAGCCTGTGATAGCCTTCGGCGGATTTGAGGGGCGCGACCGAGTCTTTAGCATCAAGAGGCTTGCGGGTCTCGTAAACCAAGGCAGCGTGCGTTTCTTCATAATAAAAGAGCGTGACATCGAGCATGCAGCACAGCTGGGCACCGCCGGGCGCCACCTCAAGCTGGGCGAACAGGTGCCGCGCCTCGAACAGCTGCCGCACCTCAAAGCACGCCTCAAGGCGCTAGAGGACATCCACGAAATGAAGGAGGTGAGGTGGATAACGGACAACTGCGAGCGGGTTCCGCGGGAATTGTGGCAATCATCAACCTCCAAATCATCAACTTCCACCGTGCTGCTCTACGACTGCGGTACTGGAGCCCTCTAGCCTTCGTGAATGAGTACTAGGGTCTAAACTCTAAACCGGCCGGGCGGGGGTTACGATAATTATCGGCCGGGGTAGCTCATTGAAGTTGTGCAACCCAAGATCAGCGTTAGTGCTCCGGCCCCTCCTCTCGCCCTTATTCACCGGAGTGCGTGGAAAGTGGAATACTCGGAACTCTATATTCAGGATACTGCATATAACGTCGTCTCAAAGCCACAAAGAGCTCGCTCCTCGGCGCATCCGCGCCTGGTGTGGGATTTCTAACAACTTGTGGTGCTCTATCGATATGCGCGCTCCTGAATGCTCCTCTGCCACGCTAGAGACCGGCATCGGAGCACGCATCTCTCCTGCATGGCTTTGCACTCATCGGCAAGAGACATCGACCAAGGGCCCAATATTGAAGAGTGGTTGGGTAACTCCCACATACGCACGGGTGTCGACGACAGGTCTGCGCTCGATCGAGGTAGACGGTTATCGGTAAGGGCATTCACAAGATTCTTCGCATAAAGTACGATCTACACTCCACGTAAGGGAAGGAGGAGAATGTTGACGGAAGCCCCGATCGTTGTCGAGAATCGGGAAGAGCTCATCTTTCTGCTCACCGAGGCCTCAGAGCTGGAGCACATGCTGATGCTCCAGTACCTCTTCGCCGCCTTCAGTCTCAAAACCGACGCCGGCGAAGGACTGTCCGAGGAGCAGCTCGAGGCGGTCAGACGGTGGGAGCGGGTGATCTCGGAGGTCGCCGCCCAGGAGATGCTGCATCTGGCCTCGGCGAGCAACCTGCTTACGGCCATAGGCGGCGCCCCACACTTCAGCCGGCCGAACTTCCCGCAGCCGGCAAAATACTATCCACCGGGATTCGAGCTGGCTCTAATGCCTTTCAGCGAGCAGGCTCTGGGGTGCTTCGTCTTCTACGAGCGACCCGAGGGCATGGAGCACGACGCGCCGGAGCTGGAGCTCGCGAGCAAGGTGATGGCGCCCCTCATCCCTGGCGGCGTCGTTGTGCCTCATGAGCAGGAGTTCGCCACCGTAGGCCACCTCTACCGGGGGATCGAGCAAGGCTTCAGGCGCCTGGTCGAGAAGTACGGAGAGCAGAGAGTCTTCGTCGGGCCCCCCGAAGCCCAGGCTACCTGGAGGTACTTCTGGTGGCCCGAGTTGGTCCCGGTCACCGACCTCGCCTCGGCACAGGCGGCGATCGAGACGATCGTCGAGCAGGGCGAGGGGGCTCGGAGCGACAGAGACGACGCCCACTTCGGCATGTTTCTCCGGGTCCTGGTGGAGTACCTCGAGTTCAAGAGGCGGGTTCCGGACTTCGAGCCGGCGAGACCGGTGACAGCGGCATGGGTGAGGCCGCCGGGCGACGCGAAGCTGCCCAACTCCACCTTGATAACCGACCCCACCACGGCCGGGGTGGCTGACCTGTTCAACGCCACCTACGAGGTGATGCTGCAGATGCTGGTCCGCTTCTTCGCCCACACCGAGGAGACCGAAGAGGAACTACAGACGTTGAGCAGGACCGCCGTAGGCGCGATGTCTCTCCTCATCAAGCCTTTGGGACAACTTCTCACTACCCTGCCGGTGGGAGCGGAGTATCCGGGCAAGAGTGCGGGGCCGAATTTCGAGTTCTACCGCACGAGCTACCTGCTGCCGCACCGCCACGCCGCCTGGGTGCTTATGCATGAGCGGCTCCTCGAGCTGGCGGTTTACTGCGCTAGGCTGGGCGCCCGGCCGTCCGCTCCACCAGAGCTGACGACGATCGAAGAAACCTTTCGGAAGCTCGCCCGCGCGCTGGAGCAATACATCGGCTGAGAAAACGGAGGACGCTAGCGCAGGTGCATCCACGAGCGCATTTACCTCTGTCCTGAAAGAAAGCGAGCTGCGACGCGACGCTATGGGGGTTGCGGAGGGACCCGTACGAATCATCCGCGACCGTTCGGAGTTTGGGAAGGCGGAGTATGAGCCACTTTGTCCTTTTCTGTGCTCTAGGCACCTGGCTTCGAGAAATACGGCTCGTCGGAGGTTCGCATATGGCAGTCTACATGGAAGGTCTTACAAAGCCGCGAGGATAGCTCCTCAGCGCCTTCACGATTGGTGACCGATGGGCGGGGCTACGTGTTGTGCTGCCAGATCGATAATAGACGGCGAGGCGTTCCACGTGCGGGCTAGAGACAGCGAGGAAGGGGTTTATTGACCGGTGGGACAACAAACGAGTGGACCGTGAAAAAGGTATCGCCCTAATGAAAAGCTTTGAGCGTGGGCATACAGAGGAGCAAAGAGACATACCATGTTCAGATACAATGATGGAAAGAGGCAGGCATGAAACTGAAACCGGTGGGGGAGCAGGTGGTCGTCGTGATGGGTGCCTCAAGTGGCATAGGCCGCGAGACGGCCCTTCGTCTCGCGAAGAGGGGCGCCAAGATGGTGGTTGCGGCCAGGAGCGAGGCGGGACTGCGCTCCCTGGAGGACGATTTAAGGGAGCTGGGCGGTGAGGTGACGACCGTGGTCGCCGACGTCTGCGAGTTCGCAGGTGGAGGCCGTCGCTCAGAGAGCCGTCGAGGAGTACGGTCGGCTCGACACCTGGGTGCACCTCGCGGCCGTCGGCCTCTTCGCTCCTTTCGACCAGACACGACCCGAAGAGTTCAGGCGCGTGCTCGACTTGGACCTCATGGGTCAGGTCTACGGGGCGATGGCCGCGCATAAAGCGCGAAGGACGCGGGGCGCTCGTGCACATCTCGTCTGTGGTGGGCAAACGCTCGGCGCCCTTACAGAGCGCCTACAGCGCCTGCAAGCTCGGCATCGACGGCTTCCTGGAGTCGTTGCGTGTCGAGCTATTGCAGGAGGGATGGAACAGCATCGGCGTCACCAATGTCATGCCGGCGGCCATCAACACACCGTTCTTTACCAAGGCTCGCACCAAGCTAGGCGTCAAGCCCAAGGGGTTTCCCCCAATCTATCAGCCAGGCGTCGTGGCCGATGCGATTCTCTACAGCGCTGAGAAGGCACCCCGGGAGATAGTCGCTGGCGGTGCTAGCAAGGGCATGCTCCTGACCCAGCGCCTCTCGCCCTGTCTGATGGACGCTCTAATGGTGCGAGGTGGTTTCGGCTCTCAGATGACCGACGAGCCGAAATCTACCGCGGATCCAGAAGCACTTTTCGCGCCCAAAGAAACCATCCAGGGCATTTTGACTCGTTAAGTCCCTAGGACACTCCAGTACAATCGGTCTTGAGACGATACCTACTTATCGACACACGTACGTTATTTGGAGGGTGCATTGGATAAGAGCAAGGCCATAGACGCCGCCATCTCCCAGATAGAGCGGCAGTTCGGGAAGGGTTCGATCATGTGCATGAGCGACGAGGACCGCCAGAGCGTCGCCTCCATTCCGACCGGCGCCCTGGCCCTCGACCTCGCCCTAGGCGTCGGCGGCGTCCCAAGGGGTCGCGTCGTGGAGATCTTCGGTCCGGAGTCCAGCGGCAAGACGACCCTCGCCCTGCACATCATCGCCGAGGCGCAGAAAGCAGGGGGCCTCGCTGCCTTCATCGACGCCGAGCACGCCCTAGAC
>DATDKO010000525.1:0-17196 GCA_036519935.1 Rubrobacter sp.
CGGAAGGCCGCATCCTGCTCGGCTATCTGTCGTTTCAATTGCCTGGTCTGTCGTCTGAGATCATCGACGCGCGCCCCTGCATCATCCGCCCGCGATTGCGCCCGGTCCAACTCTGCGCCTACAGTGGAGATCTCCTGGATCATGTCCCGCAATGCGGCGTCCTGATCACTTATCTTGGCTTGCAGCAAAGGCACCCGAGTGGACCCTGCGACAGACGCATCCTCGTCCGCGGATTGCGCCCGCGCCTCAGCATCCGCCAGAACAAGCGCAAGAGACAATACGCCCAGAATCGACCAAACTCTTAGCTGTCCACCCGACATGCCGTCCCCTCCTCCCGCGCCAGAAACCTCGAGAAAGCGCAGACAGCTAAGTCTATACTACCGCAACAAAGAGCGGTAGATCTCATTTTGTGACAGGTAACATCCCTGTTTTATGCATGTAAGTTTAATTGTTTTCTTAATGACTTATGTCAGGCGTCGATTCGTGAAGTCAGGAGGGACACGAGGGCTTGGAGCTCCTCTGTCTGGCGGAAGCGGATCTCGACCTTCCCGCCGCTCTTCAGTCTCTTCACCCTGACCGGTAATTCGATGGCTTCACGCATGATGCGCGATGCTTGGTGGAACTCCTCCGGGGTCGCGCTCCCTTCGTTTGACGTGGCGCGGGAAGTCTCGGCGTGGCTGCCTTGTAGTTCGCGGACGAGTTCCTCGGTCTTTCTGACGGAGAGCTTCTCGGCCACGACCTTCTGTGCTAGTTGGGTCATTTGCTCCTCTGTCTCCAGCCCCAACAGTGCACGGGCGTGTCCTTCTGAGAGCTTTCCGTCGCCCAGGAGAGCCTGAATCTTCTCCGGCAAGTGCACGAGCCGCAGGGTGTTGGTTACCGCGGCCCTGCTCTTGCCCAGCCTTCGCGCGAGCCGCTCTCTGGTAAGCCCGAACCCATCCATGAGAGCCTGGTAGGCGGCGGCGGTCTCCAGAGGGCTAAGGTTCTCCCTCTGGAGGTTCTCTACGAGCGCCAGCTCAATTGACTCGTCCTCGCCTGCCTGCCTTATGAGGACAGGCACCCTCTCCAGACCGGCTTCTATGGCCGCCCTTAGCCTTCTCTCTCCTGCTATGAGCTCGAAGCCGCCCGGGGTCGGGCGTACCACCAGAGGCTGCAAGATTCCGACCTCACTTATGGAGGCGGCAAGCTCTCGTATCCCTGCCTCGGGAAAGCTGGTTCTCGGCTGGCGCGAGTTCGGGCGGATCGCCGACACGGGCAACTCCTCGAACTTCAGTCCCCCTACGCTCTCCCCTGTAGCGATGAGGGCAGAGAGGCCTCGCCCCAAACCCCTCTTACCCACGGTTCACCACCTCGTCTGCGACGCCCGAATACGCCTCGGCTCCTGTGCTCTTCGGCGCGTAGAGGGCTATGGGCATCCCGAAGCTGGGGGCTTCGCTCAACCTGACGTTCCTCGGGACTATGGTGTGGAAGACGCGGTCCCCGAAGAAAGAACGTACTTCGTCGGCCACCTGATGGGCCAGGTTCGTGCGTGGATCGAACATCGTCAGGAGCACCCCGCCTATCTCGAGACCGGGGTTCAATTCCTCCCTGACCATCCTGATGCTCTGCATGAGCTGGGTGAGTCCCTCAAGGGCGTAGTACTCGCACTGTATCGGGATGAGGACCTCATCAGCGGCCGTCAGCGCGTTGAGGGTCAAGAGATCCAGGGACGGCGGGCAGTCGAGCAACACCCTGTCATACGATGACAGTTTCTCCAGAGCCCGCTTGAGCTTGAATTCCCGTGCCAGGCTGGAGATCATCTCGACCTCGGCGCCTACCAGGTTGATGGTGGCCGGCGCGACGTCGAGCCCTTCGATCTCTGTCTTCACAGCCACTTCCTGCAAGGGTTTGCCCTCGAGCAGAACGTCGTACATGCATCCGTCCGGGCCCGGCGACACGCCGAGGCCACTGGTGGCATTCCCCTGCGGGTCCATGTCGACAACGAGAATTCTTTCGCCCTTTCCCGCGAGATAAGCCGCCAGGTTGATGGCGGTCGTGCTCTTGCCAACACCGCCTTTCTGGTTCACTATGGCTACGATAGTCCTCACCGCAGGCATCTTAGCACGTCGTTTGTCTGCGTTGCTCAACGAACGCCTAGCGGTCTCTTGACCACAATGCCTGACCTGCGCGGATACTGTGGTGGGGTCTCCCGGATCTTTTCGAGGATTACGAGATTTCGCTCCTTCTCACCGACCGCGGGGAGCATGGGCACCCTCATAGCCTCCGCCACCTTCGCCCCGAGCGCATCGATCGCCCTGTTGCCCTCTGCAAGCTCTTCTGGTTCCAACCGACCTTTCATAGCGATGGCACAACCACCGGTCTCGAGGAGCGGCACACAGTATTCCGCGACCACTGTTAGCCGGGCTACCGCCCTGCACGTCACGACATCATATGCTGCGCGATGAGTCCGCGTTCGGCCGAGATCCTCCACCCTCGTATTGGCGACTTCTACAGCCTTTAGGGAGAGACTGTATACCGCGTGGCGCAAAAACCTGGCCTTCTTGCCGGTCGATTCTACGAGAGTGGTAGCAAGGTCAGGCCTCAGAATCTTTATCGGGATGCCAGGAAGCCCACCACCACTTCCCACGTCGGCCAAACGCCCGGCACGTAACAGCGGTTCGTGCAGGAAGCAACTCAAGGAATCGAGTACGTGGTCCGTCAGTATCCTATCGACGTCCCTGGTGCCTATCACGTTCGCAAGGTCGTAGGAAGCGAGAAGCCTGGCGTACTCCTGCAGGTGCCCGCGCTGGTCGTGGCAGAGGCGCAGCCCCCACGCAGCCGCCTGTGCCTCCACCAGGCCAAGAGCATCCACAGGGTGTTTCACGTGAAACATGTATTGGCGACGGGAGTTTGCTTGTGCAAATTTCTGTCGTCAGCCGTGTACTGAAGCGATGATAACAGCCTACGTTTCACGTGAAACGAGGTTCCTATACCTAAGTGGTGGGAGAGACCTTGACCCGTCGATTATCGCCGCTGCCTTCGCTCTCGGTGGTGACTCCTGGGTTTTCGGAGAGAAAGAGGTGGACGACGCGTCGTTCCGAAGAACTCATAGGCGGCATTTCCACGGTCCGTCGCTCGCGCACGGCACGCCTGGCCGTTCTGTGGGCCATGCCCTGGATCGCCTCGACGCGGCGTTGGCGGTAGCCCTCTGCATCCAGCACCACCCTCTTGAAGAAGGGGCGCTCTCTGAACGCGGACACGTTGACCAGATACTGGAGTGCATCGATAGTCTCGCCCTTCTGCCCTATAAAAAGCGCGGTGTTATCGGGAGCGACGTCCGCGGCGATAAACCCACCCGCATCGTACACCTCTACACTGGCTTCGAATCCCATGGCCTCCAAAACCGATCTCACCAGCACCCGGACCTCGTCAAGCAGCTCCTCGGGTGCCTCGACCTGCTCGGACTCCGAATGTTCCCCGTAGACCTCGGACAGGGTGGAAGACCCGGCATTTTCGGCATTTTCAGAGAGTTCGGAGTCAGGCTCGTCAACCACCACGTTCTCTGCAGGGGTGGTTTCCGGAGGTGACTCTCCATCACCTGACGTGTGTCGTGCTGGGGCGTCCACGATGATGCGGGCATCCCTGGCTCCGATACCCAGGAAACCAGAGTTACCCTCATCCAGCACGCGGTACGAAACCTCCGCCGAGGAAAGGCCCAGTTCAAGGGCGGCCTTCTGGACGGCCTCGTCGATCGTAGAGGCGTAAAACTCAATTCTGTCCGTCATTTCTTCTTCTTTCTACGCTTTCTTTTCGCGACCTTGGCGGCCTGCTTGGCAATTTCCTCTTGACCGCGCTCCGAGGATTGTTCCCCTCCGGAATTCCGAGTCTGCCCATCTGTAGCTTTCGATTTTGCGCTATCGGTGCCTTTCGTACCATCCGTGGTCTTCTTGCCAGGACCGTAGTTATAGATCACGAAGTTCTGGCCCAGGGTCATCAGGTTCGAGGTGATCCAGTACACGAACAGTCCGGCGGGGAAATTGAGGAGGAATATAGTAAAGCCTATAGGAAGAAGGCGCATGAGCCAGCGCTGCTGCGGGTCTATGTTCTTCGCGGTTATCTCGGTGGCCGCCAGCATCGTTGCCGCCGAGATGATCGGCAGCAGATGAGTGGGATCGGCATTCGACAGGTTCTGGAACCACAGGATGCCGCCCTCGTGGAAGCTAGGGTATTGCGGGGGCACCGTTTTGTCCCCGAGGCTGTAACCGCCGAACTGGCGGATAACGTAGAAGATCCCGATAAATATGGGCATCTGGACTAGGATCGGGAGGCACCCGCCGAGGGGATTGACCCCCTGTTCCTGGTAGACCTTCGCCATCTCCTCCCGCTGCCGCTGAGGATTGTCCTTGAACTGCGCTCGGACTCTGTCCATGTGCGGTTTCAGATCCTGCATCGCGCGCATGCTTCTGACCTGCTTTACCGTCAGGGGGAAGAGTAGGCTGCGCACGATCACCGTCAGCAGCACGATCGCGAGCCACCACGGCGCGCCGAGCGTCTGATGGAAGTACAGCAGTACTGCGCCAAGGACGCTGACTACGGGACCGAATAGGTTCTGGAAAAAGTCTGCTATTGTGTTGAGCATATGATCCTACTCATCTTACTGGGTCGAATCCTCCCTTGGAGAACGGGTGACAACGGAGTACCCTGAGGACGCCCATCAAAATGCCCCTCGGTACGCCGTACTTCTCTATGGCCTGCAGCGTGTAAAGGGAGCAGCTCGGCGTATATCTGCAAGACGGAGGTAGCAGGGGGGAGAGGTACCCGCGGTAGAGTCGAATAAGTCCCATGCTCGCCTTCTTTGGAGACATGGCCCGCTGCAATCAAACCGGCCGGCGCCCGACCGAGCCGCCGACCCTACCCAACGCCTTTCTGAACTCCTCCCGCAGCTCCTCGAACGTCGCCTCAGCCGCCGCCGGCCTCGCCGACACCACGAAGTCCAGGTTCCCGGATAATTCGGAGACGCAAGAGTAGAATACCTCTCTGAGCCTCCTTCGCACGGCGTTTCTCGTTACCGCGTTGCCGACCTTTCGGGAGATGGAGAGTCCGAGCCGCGGAGTGCCATGCTCGTTAGGAAAGGCGTGCACGTAGAATAGCCTGCCCCTGTAAGCGGTACCCTGACGGTAGACCCTCTCGAACTCGGGCGAGTCAGTCAGACGCATTCGCTTGCTACGGGACAACGTTCAGACTGCCAGACGCTTGCGGCCCCGGCGCCGGCGGTCAGCGACGACCCTGCGCCCGCCAACCGAGCTCATGCGCTTGCGGAAGCCGTGGGTCTTGGCTCTCTTTCGGCGATTTGGCTGATAAGTACGCTTCATTGGACTCCTCTACAGGCACTCCGAAGTATTCAATCGACCGACGAGAGTATATCCGAAGCCGGCAACGCCATCCAGCAATCTCGTGAGCGAGTCCGCCCTCGTGAACACGAGACAATCCGATCCGTCTCGCAGAAAAACGCTGCAAAACGGCGTTTAGAATGTGCACTTGCTCTGGGCATCCATCTCCCTACGGGGTCTGAAACGCACCGGTGTAGTCCCCACGGTCACCCTAAAGCGTAAATTTCTGTGCGGTTATCCACAGCCTGTGGATAAATATGTGGATAACCATGTTAATTGCCTGCAAACATAGGTTTTGTGTTCTTGAGCTATAGCGCTACGAAGAGGGGTGCGCTAAATTCCTTCCTGGGGATGATGCACGCGCATTGGACATCAGGGGAGACGGACCAGGCGGGCGTCGGCGTTCGCATAGCAGTCTATCCCAGGGGCGGCACGCCGGAGATAACCGAGGTTTCGGCGTCCAATCCGGGTTCCGCCACTCAGAAGTTCACCAGGATTGTTTCGCAGAAGGTGAGAGAGGCTGGGGGCAGAGTTCCCGAGGAGTCTATTCGCGAGGTGGTGGAGAACCTCATACACGCCCGCTACCAGGGGGTAGTTATCTCCGTTCTCGACGACGGCAATGTCGTACGCGTCTCGGACAAGGGGCCTGGTGTGGAGAACAAGAGCAGGGTCATGGAGTTCGGTTTCAGCGGCGCCGCGCCTGAGGCCATTGGTGAGATCCGGGGCGTCGGAGCCGGGCTTGGCATCGCCCGCGCGGCGGCCGAGAAGGTCGGCGGGACCCTCACCATCGAGGACAATATCGGTGGCGGTACCGTGGCCACCCTCTCGGCGGCCTCTGGCGAGAGAGTGGCCGGGGAAGGAGAGGCGCCTTCTGTGCCACCCCCGCAGAGACGGTATCCCGACGGAGTACCGCGGATGAACATCTCCGAGAGGCAGCAGAAGGCGCTCATCACGGTCCTCGAGTGCGGTGAGGTGGGTCCTTCGACCGTAGCTGAAAGGCTGGAGATAAGCGTGAGCACCGCGTACAGGGATCTCTCGGTCCTTGAAGAGCACGGCCTTGTCATGGCCGACGAGTCGGGCAAGCGCCTCATCTCCCCGCTGGGCAGGGATCTGGTCGAGGCCATAATCAATGCGTGGGTCAAGTAAGCGTGGCCGGTAAGGCGGAGCAGGTCTGGACCGAGGTCCTGGATCGGGCCTCAGAACACATAGACGTCTCGTCGCTCAGGGTCTGGTTCGAGGGCATACGTCCTGTGGCCCTCTACGAGGATCAACTGGAGATATCAGTCCCCAACACGTTCGCCAAGGAGTACATCGAGAGCCGCTTCAGGCCGCTACTGGAGGAAGTGCTCGACGACGTGAGAGGTCAGGAGACCTCCCTTGTGGTCAGCGTCGGAGGACCCGGCGTCCATACCGGAAACGGCGCAGCCGCGGAGGGCGCTGAGTCTGTTCTACACGCGCGTACGCCGAGATCTTTCAGGGCCAAGTACACGTTCGACACGTTCGTCATAGGGGCTGGCAACAGGTTTGCCCACGCTGCGACGCTCGCCATCGCAGAGACCCCTGGCCTCGTCTACAACCCACTCTTTATCTACGGCGGTGTTGGCCTTGGGAAGACCCATCTGTTGCGCGCCGTAGGACACTACGTGGAGGACCAGGATCCGAGCATGAGGATCCGGTACGTTACGTGCGAGCAGTTTACGAACGACTTCATAAACTCGATGAGGGACAACGCGCCCCTCGAGTTCCAGAAGCGCTACCGCGAGAACGACGTCCTCCTGGTCGACGACATCCAGTTCCTGGAGAACAAGGTCGAGACCCAGGAAGCGTTCTTCCACACCTTCAACGCGCTCTATGAGGAGAACAAGCAAATAGTCATAGCCTCGGACAGGCACCCCAGGTATATCCAGACGTTGGAGAACCGTCTTGTCAGTCGCTTCGAGTGGGGCCTTGTGACGGACATCCAGCCGCCCGACCTGGAGACCAGGATCGCCATCCTGCGCAAGAAAGCCCTAATGGACCGTCTCGAGGTCGACGACGATGTGCTCACCTTTATCGCCTCGAAGGTTTCCACGAACATCAGGGAGCTCGAAGGGGCCCTCGTACGTATCCTGGCCTACGCCTCGCTCTACGGCCGGCAAGTCAGCGCCGACCTCGCCGAAGAGGTCCTCAGGGATATCCTGCCGGACCAGGCGTACCGCGAGATCCCCATAGAACTCATCCAGCACGAGGTCTGCCGCTACTTCGGTATCGCGAAAGCCGACCTCGTCGGCCAGAGCCGCTCCAAAGGTTTCGCCTACCCCAGGCAGGTGGCCATGTACCTCTCCCGGGAGCTCACAGACGAGTCACTCCCCAAGATAGGGAAGGCCTTCGGCGGGCGAGACCATTCCACCGTTATGCACGCCACGGCAAAGATAGCCAACCTCATAAACAGCGACCGCGACGTCTTCTCCCAGATACATGAAATCACCCAACAGATCAAGAGTAAAAGGTGACCTCGACCCCCCTCCCCTAGGGACAGGAGATTGTAACACGAAATATGCATTGAATGTGTATTCTATCCACAACCTATCCACAGGACGCCGCCGCCCTGTGGATAAGTCGTCAGACACCTTCCACAAATCGGTCCGGTTATCCACAATTTCTGTGGATAACTCTTCCAAACTGTGGATAAAAGCGGCGGTGACAGAGGAATTCAGGCAATTTGTAGCATTCGAGACTATAGATGCCTGTGGATAAACCTGTGGATAAGAGGGGTAAAATCTGTGGATAAACCTGTGGATAGAATTGTGGACAACTCCAGGCTGTGGATAACTCGCCACTTATCCACAATTCATCCACAGGAAATCGTAGGTTATCCACATTTTTATCCACAGGTGCGAGGGCGACTATTCGGCTTAGGTAAGGCGAATTTTTCGAGTTATACACATATCCACAGGCCTTATTATTATTATTGTTCTAATAGATATATGGTTTAGGTAGTAATAATAAGGTGAGAAGGGAGGCAGTATGAGGGCTGTTTGTAGCACGGAGACGTTCGGCAAAAAGCTGGCGCTGGTCTCGCGCGGGGTCTCTGCGAGGTCGACCATCCAGTTGCTTGGGGGGATACTTCTCGAGGGTAGGGGAGAGGTGCTGGGGTTATCGGCGACGGACATGGAGATCTCGATCCAGACGTCGTCGCGGGCTGAGGTCGATGGAGAAGGGCGGGTGGTGATACCGGCCCGCATCTTCAACGACATCGTAAGGTCGCTGCCTGGCGGGAGCTTTTCGCTGGAGCACGACGACTCGGAGGGGACGGTCAGGCTCGGGGCCGGGGAGAACGAGTACCGCATTCGGGCATACGCAGCCGACGACTACCCGCGGCTTCCCGTCTTCCCGGAAGAAGGCACCTTCAGGATGTCGGGGGAGTCGCTTGTCGAGACCGTAGAGAAGGTATCCCGATCGTATTCCAGAGACGAGACCAGGCCTGTATTGACGGGGATCCTGATCAGCTTCGAGGACTCGCGTGTAAGGATGGTCACGACCGACTCCTACCGCCTCAGCATCAAGGAGACGGAGCTCGCGACCACCTCTTTCGAGGGGTCGAGGGAGGCGATCATACCGGCGAGGGCGATGCAGGAGGTCTCCAGGATCTTCTCCGGCTCCGATGAGGATGACGTCGAGGTGGCGCTCTCCGAGAACCAGGCGTTGTTCAGGATCGGCGACGTCGTGTTGGGCACCCGGCTCATAGACGGAAACTTCCCCGAGTACAGGCGACTCTTGCCAGGCGGATTCGAGCGTGAGATCTCCGTTTCCAGGGAGGAGCTGGTCGGCACTCTGAAACGGGTAAACCTCTTCGCCGCCCGGCAGACGCCGCCTGTCCCCGTGAGCCTCTCCTTCTCCGAGGGATCCGTCGAGGTAATCGTGCGAAACGGCGAGGTGGGAGACGCGCACGAACGGCTGTCCGCCTCCAGTGAAGACGAGTTCCTGATCTCCTTCAATCCAGGCTACCTGCTCGACGGCGTCTCCGCGATAGATTCGGAGAACGTAGTCTTCAAGCTCAACGAACCGCTCAAGCCTGGGCTCATCGTGCCAGAGGAAAACGGTGAAGAGCCCGACTTCCTGTACCTGATCATGCCGATGCGCGACCCGTCACGCGGCTGACCCTTGCGGATCCCACCGGGCACGACGCTGGGCCAGGCTTTAAAGGCGTCCGGCCTCGTCGGGACGGGCGGCGAGGCGAAAGTCCTGATCCAGGCCGGAGAGGTCAGCCTGAACGGTGAGGTCGAGACGCGCCGCGGTCGCAGGCTCGAAGAGGGTGATGTGGTCGAGGTGGGGGACGAGCGGTTGGAGGTTGGTTGAGCGCCTATCTGCGGGCCCTACGCCTGGTCAACTTCCGCAACTACGTCGATGCCACGGCCCTGCTCGCTCCTGGCCTGAACGTGGTCGTGGGGGACAACGCCCAGGGGAAGACGAACCTGCTCGAGGCCGTCGCCTTCAACGTCACGGGCTCCTCGCCCCGCACCCCGAAGGAGAACGAGGTCGTCCGGTGGGGCGCAGACTTCGCCCGCACCGAGGCTCGCATAGCACTCGACGGATCCACGGGCGAACGCGCCGTGGCCATCGGCTACGCTCCAGGGCAGAAGAAGCGGATCACCGTCGACGGGGTCCCGGCTTCCTCCCTCACCAACTACGCCGCCGGCGGCGCGGGGGCCCGCGTCGTCACGTTCTTCCCGGACGACATAAGGGTCGTGAAGGGCGCGCCAGCAGACCGCAGGGAGTTTCTGGACGCCCTGCTCTCCTCGCTACGCCCCGCTTACGCCCGCGCCGCGGTGGAGTACGCCAGGGCGGTCCAGCAGCGCAACCAGCTCCTGAGACGCATCAGGGACGGGTTCTCCTCCGAGAGGACGCTCGCGACGTGGGACAGAAAGGTCGTCGAACTCGGAAAGACCGTGCTCGCCGGCCGCGAGGCAGCTCTGCCCGTCCTCGAGGAACATTTCATAGACGCTCTAAGGGCCCTGTATGGCCCCGAGAAGGCCGCGATACGCTACGGGCATAGTTCGACCCTCGAAGAGTATTCCGAGGCGCTCAGAGAGGCGCACAGCGCCGATATCGAACGTGGGACCACTTCGGTCGGACCGCACAGGGACGACTTCGAGGTGTCTCTCGGTGGGGTAAACCTGACCACCTTCGGGTCCCAGGGGCAGCAGCGGATCGCGACGCTGGCGCTGAAGTTCGCGTCGAGGGACTACGTTCGGGGGGCTGTGGGGGAGGACCCGATCCTGCTCTTCGACGACGTGATGAGCGAGCTCGACGAGCGGCGGAGGGAGTATCTTGCCGGGTATTTTCTGGAGAGTACGCAGGCCGTGATCTCGACGACCAACCTCGAATATTTCGACGAAGAAATCTTGAGAAGAACCCGTATCATACGCATATCTGGTGGTTCCATCCTGGAGACCGCAACGGATGGTGCCAGGAGATAGCGCGACCCTGGGAAACCGGCTTATTTAAGCCTCAAATGAGCCGAAGTGGTGTTTGGAAACGGCGGCGAATGTGTTACAATCATCGGGTGCAGAGTTACGATGAAAAGAACGTCTCCGGCGCCTTCGCCGGACTGACCAAGAGGAGGGTCCGGTTCATTGGCGGCTAACCCCACGACCAAGAATGCCAAGAGCGCTTACGATGCAAGTTCGATCCAGGTCCTCGAAGGCCTCGAAGCCGTCAAGCGGCGCCCTGGTATGTACATCGGTTCGACGGGGCCTAGGGGTCTTCACCACCTTGTAGGGGAGATCGTCGACAACTCGATAGACGAGGCCCTCGCCGGGTACTGCTCGGAGGTACTGATCATCGTCCACCCCGACAACTCTGTCACAGTTACCGACGACGGGCGCGGTATGCCGGTAGGCAAGATGGCGAAGTACGGGAAGTCGGCGACCGAGGTCATCCTCACGACCCTTCACGCCGGCGGGAAGTTCGATGGCCAGGGCTACAAGGTCTCAGGTGGACTACACGGTGTGGGTGCCTCCGTCGTGAACGCGCTCTCCGAGTGGCTCGAGGTGGAGGTCCGGCGCGAAGGGCACGTATGGAGCCAGCGCTACGAGCGTGGGTTCCCGAAAGGCGCCCTCACAAAGGACCGCAAACTCAAGAAGGGCGAGGGGACGGGGACGACCATAAACTTCAAGCCCGACCCCGAGGTCTTCACCGAGACCGTCGAGCTCTCGTTCGACACCCTGAGCCGCCGCTTCCGCGAGTCTGCCTTCCTGAACAAGGGCTTGAAGATCCGGCTTTTGGACGAGCGGGAAGAGGACAGGGACGTCACTTACCAGTACGATGGCGGCATAAGGGACTTCGTGGAGCACATCAACGAGGCGAAGGATCCCGTCCACAAGACAGTCTTCTACCTCGAGCGCGAGGAGGAGGTAGGGGACGTCGAGGTCGCGATGCAGTGGAACAGCGGCTTCCAGGACTCCGTCTTCACGTTCGCCAACAACATCAACACGCATGAAGGCGGCGCGCACCTCTCCGGTTTCAGGTCGGCGCTCTCGCGCACGATCAACGCCTACGCTAGGCAGAAGGGCCTTCTCAAGGAGAAAGAGGAGAGCCTTACCGGCGACGACATCAGGGAAGGCCTGGCCGCGGTCATCTCGGTCAAGCTCTCCGAGCCTCAATTCGAGGGGCAGACCAAGACCAAGCTCGGGAACACAGAGGTCAAAGGTCTCGTCGAGAGCGCCACTAACCGTTACCTGGCCGAGTTCCTGGAGGAGCATCCCGGCGAGGCCAAAGCCATCGTCAACAAGGCGTTGCAGGCTGCGCGGGCGCGGCTCGCGGCCAGAACCGTGAGGGAGAAGATCCGCAAGGGCTACCTGGAGAGCTCGACGCTGCCAGGCAAGCTCGCCG
The DNA here is from genome assembly GCA_036519935.1 of Rubrobacter sp. GTDB lineage: Bacteria > Actinomycetota > Rubrobacteria > Rubrobacterales > Rubrobacteraceae > Rubrobacter_D. The sequence goes on from DATDKO010000525.1 coordinate 12,240, forward strand.
ATTGCTCTTCCAAGGACCCTGCAAGGAGCGAGCTCTACATCGTCGAGGGCGACTCTGCGGGCGGGAGCGCCAAGCAGGGGAGGGAGCGGAACTTCCAGGCCATACTGCCTCTGCGGGGCAAGATCCTCAACGTCGAGAAGGCCAACATGAACAAGGTCCTTTCCAACGTCGAGATACAGGCCATGATCTCAGCTATAGGCGCCGGCGTGGGGGAGACCTTCGACATCGAGCAGGCCCGCTACAACAAGATCGTGATCATGACCGACGCCGACGTGGACGGAAGCCATATTCGAACGCTGGTCCTCACGTTCCTGTTCAGGAACATGCCTGAGTTGATCGAGGCCGGATACGTGTACATAGCGCAGCCGCCACTCTACAAGGTGACGCACCAGCGCAAGGATTTTTACGTCTACAACGACAGGGAACTGCAGGAGACCTTGACACGCTTGAACGCCAACGGCAACGCCAACATCGGACGCTTCAAGGGCCTCGGGGAGATGAACCCGATCCAGCTCTGGGAGACGACGATGGACCCGCAGAACAGGACTCTGCTCCAGGTCACAGTCGAGTCGGCCGCGGTCGCGGACGAACTATTCACGGCGCTCATGGGCGACAAGGTCGAGCCGCGCAAGGTATTTATAGAGGAGAACGCCAGAGAGGTGAAGAACCTGGATGCTTGACACTTTCTCGGGGAACATACGCCCCCACTCCATAGAAGACGAGATAAAGGATTCTTTCCTCTCCTACGCGATGAGCGTGATCGTCTCGCGCGCCCTGCCCGACGCGAGGGACGGCTTGAAGCCGGTCCACCGGCGCGTGCTCTACGCGATGCACGACCTCGGACTGCAGCCCAACAGGCCTTACCGCAAGAGCGCGACGGTCGTCGGCGAAGTGATCGGAAAATACCACCCGCACGGCGATTCCGCAGTCTACGACACGCTAACCAGGCTCGCGCAGGACTTCTCGATGCGTTACCCGCTTGTGGATGGTCAGGGTAATTTCGGGAGCGTGGACGGAGATCCACCAGCGGCTATGCGCTACACAGAAGCACGTTTGACACGGATGGCGACCGAGATGCTGAGGGACATCGGGTCCGACACCGTCGACTTCGTCCCCAACTTCGACGAGAGCCAGCGCCAGCCCGAGGTTTTGCCTGCGAGGTTCCCCAACCTGCTCGTCAACGGCTCCGACGGCATCGCGGTCGGCATGGCCACCAAGATCCCACCTCACAACCTCGGCGAGGTCATAGATGCGACGGTGGCCCTGATAGACGACCCTGATCTCGACGACGAGGAGATCGCCAAACACATCAAGGGGCCTGACTTCCCGACGGGGGGCGCGATCGTCGGCCTGCGCGGTATACGCGACGCCATTCAGACCGGGCGGGGCTCCGTGCGGGTGCAGGCCAAGGCCCACACCGAGCAGATCAAGGGCAACAGGACCCAGATAGTCGTCACGGAGATTCCTTATCAGGTCAACAAGAGCTACCTGCTCCAGAAGATCGCCGAGCTGGTCAAGGACCGCAAGCTGCAGGACATCTCCGACCTGCGCGACGAGTCGGACCGCAACGGTATGCGCATAGTGATCGAACTAAAGCGCGAGGCCGTTCCCAAGGTCGTCCTGAACAACCTCTACAAGCACACCCAGATGCAGCAGAGCTTCGGGGTGAACCTGGTGGCGCTCGTCGACGGCGTACCGAGGACGCTCTCCTACAGGCAGGTCCTCGAGCACTACGTCGCCCACCAGTTCGACGTGGCAACGCGCAGGACACGCTACGAGCTCGGGCGGGCCAAGGCACGGGCGCATATCCTCGAAGGCCTGCTCATCGCGCTTAAGGACCTCGACGAGGTCGTGGCGACCATCCGCCGCTCGCGCAGCGTGGAGACGGCGCGCAAGAACCTGATGAAGGGGTTCACCCTCTCAGAGCGCCAGGCGCAGGCGATTCTCGACCTCAGGCTGCAGAGGCTCACCGCGATGGAGCGCCAGAAGGTCGAGCAGGAGCACAGGGACCTGCGCGAGAAGATCGAGTACCTCGAGGGCATCCTAGCCGATGAGTCCAAGGTCTACGGGATCGTCAAGGAAGAGCTCGGCGAGGTCAGGGCGGCCTACGCGGACGAGCGCAGGACGGCGATCACGGCCGAGGAAGGCGTCGACTTCGAGATAGAGGACCTCATAGCCGAGGAGGAGATGGTGATCTCCATCTCCAACGGTGGATATCTCAAGAGCGTTCCCGTCAACTCTTTCCGCAAGCAGGGCCGCGGCGGCGTCGGCGTCGCAGGGATGGAGCTCAAAGAGGGCGACTACATCGACCACCTCTTTATCACGACGACGCACCACTACATGCTCTTCTTTACCAACAAGGGCAAGGTCTACAGGCTCAAGGTCCACCAGCTACCGCGCATGGGCCGCGCGGCCAAGGGAAGGCACATCGCCAACATGCTCCCTCTCGCGCAAGGCGAGCATATCGCTTCCGTCCTCGCGACCAGGGAGTTCGATGAGGCCGAGTATCTGCTCTTCGCCACCAAGAGGGGCATCGTCAAGAAGACCAGGTTCCTCGAGTACAACACGCCCCTGAAGAACGATGGGATCATCGCGATCAACCTCGCCGGCGAGGACGAGTTGATCTCCGTACGCTACGCCTCGGAGGGCGACGAGGTCGTTATCGTCAGCCGCAACGGGAAGGGCATCCGCTTCAATCAGACGGACGCACGACCGATGGGCCGCGCTACGGCCGGGGTGAAGGGCATCACGCTCGGTAAAGACGACGTCGTGCTCTCTATGGACGTGATCTCCGACGACGCTGCGGACCTTTTCATACTCACCGAGCGCGGTTTCGGAAAGCGCACGGCCCTCTCGCAGTACAGGGCCCAGGGACGCGGCGGTCAGGGAGTTATCGCTATGAAGACCGACGGAGAACGCGGCAAACTGGCCGGCGTGCGGGTCGTCCGTCCCGGACTTCACGAGCTCATGATCGTCTCCAACTTCGGGACGACCATCCGCATAGATGCCGACTCGGTCTCGCGACAGGGCCGCGCGGCGCAGGGTGTCAGGGTGATGAACCTGAGGAGCGGCGACTCGGTGAGCGCAATAGCCAAAGTCATCTCCTCCCGCTCCGCCGACGCCGAGGGCGCTACGGACGAGCTGACGCTGGATGAGCTCTCCGGGGATGGGCACACAGGCACCTCTACCGCAGGGCTTCCCGAGCCCGACGGGAACGGGGCGGTGCCAGGTGCATAGCGAGTGCGAAGGCGTGGTCGAGTGCACGGCCCTCGTCCTCGCCGAGAGCTGCACGGAGTACGAAGATAGGCTAACGCTGTTCGGGGTACTCGATGAGATCCGCCCTAACGGCGCCGGCGGGACCTCCTTCGTCGTCTACACCAAGTTCGAGGGGTGCGAACACGCCTCGGACAAGGAGCGCCGGGTCCGCATCGTCGTCACCGACGAGGACGGAGAGGTTCTGATGGAGTCGGCGGAGTATTCCGTCTACCTCGACGGAACAGAAGAACCCGTGACGATAGTAGCCGCCTTCGATTTGCCCGAAGGCTTCGAGGTCGGGGAGAAACTACTCTGGATCGAGGCCGTCCTCGACGATGAGACGCTCTCCCAGACCGTGGTCAGGATCCACGACCGCTACAGTGTATAAGAGACCAACAGAGGCCCGGATCTCCGGGCCTCTCGTCTACGTTAGGAAACCTATTCATGCCTGAAGATCTGGCAGTATTTATCGACTGGGAGAACATCTACATCTCCACGGTCACAGAGTACAAATCCAGGCCGAACGTCTCGGCCATACTAGAGAAGGCCCGTGAGTACGGGCGCATCGTCGCGGCTACGACTTACGCCGACTGGACCGACGGAGACTTCCGCCAGGCCCCGCCGACCCTCTACTCAAACGGCATCTCGCCGCGCTACATATCGGCCAGGTACTTCCCCGGTGGCAAGTCCCAGAAGCGCCGCACCAACTCCATAGACGTGATGCTCGCGGTCGAGTGCTCGGATTTCTTGCACAACCACCCGCAAGTGGACACCTACGTTCTCGTCACGGGCGATGGGGACTTTATCCCGCTCGTCAGCCTGCTCAGGAGCAAGGGGAAGAACGTGGTCGTGATCGGGGTCTCCGAGGCGACTTCGTACCACCTGATCGAATCAGCAGACCACTTTGTCTCCTACGCCTCGCTGCTCGAGGAGGACCGCGCCGCCCGCGCCCGGGACAGGGAACCGAAAAAGGAGGCCGCTGATCCCTACGAGGAACTGGTCAGGGCCGTCCAGACGTTGAAGAAGGGCGGCAAGACACGGGTCCTCGGGCAGGTGAAGCAGCAGATGATCGTGCAGCTCGGCTCTTTCGACGAGCGAAACGCAGGCTTCAAGAAGTTCAAGGATTTCGTGGTCGAAGCGGAGCGCCGCGGCCTGGTAAACACGGTTGACCAGGACCTCGAGCTGCAGGTCTACCTTCCCGACGAGAACGTTCCCGACCTTCAGGAGACCGACCTCGCAGCCGAGGAGCCCACCTCACAGAGCCAATCGGCAAATCGGAACAGGGGCAACGGCAGGCCCGCGCGGGAAGAGCGCCAGCGAGAAGAGCCGGAACCAGACTTCGACCTCCTCGAAGACCTCACGCCCTACGAGCTCAAGACGGTCTGCACGAGCGTCGCCTCCCTCGAACAGCCCGCCACCTTCGTGGAGATATTCTCCAGCATCCGCGATCTGGACGAGCGCGGCGAACTGGAGCTCTCGCGGGAGGAGATCGGGGACGTCATAACCGCCATGCTCGACGCGGATTACCTGGGCAAGGTGCGCCAGAGGCCTTACAAACAGGCGAAGGCCGACATGACCTTCTACACCTTGAACGCGGAAAAGCAAGAGGTCAAGAGCGCACTGAACAGCGACTGACAACGTCGTGCGCAAGGCTTTAGAGCCTTGTGCACGACGAGCATTTCAGCTAGTCAGCACGCTTCGG
>DATDKO010000526.1:0-10083 GCA_036519935.1 Rubrobacter sp.
TGGGCGGAAAGTTCGAGGAAACCTCGACGGCGGGCTTCGTCGGTGTCCCAAATGCCGTTTGAAGCCTCCACGCGATGAGGCTCTCCATCACGAGCGGAAGCACTAGGTAGAGCAAGAGCACTACCAAAACCAATATGACCAGCAGTTTCCTCCCACGACCCCTCAAGGCGCCGGAGCCCGGCAAGCTCCTCCTCCTGCCGACCTCTTGTGTTGGCGGAGGTAGCGGAGGCACTGGTCTATCTGCCTTCGGGGTGGGAACCCTGGCGGTCCTATGAACCGGCATTCCGCAGTTTGAACAGAATTGGTCTTCCGGCTTTAACTCATGTCCGCAGTTGCTGCAGTACCTCTCCGGCCGCTCAACCATGCCTTCCAACCCCCCTTTCTCTTATGTGAGGCGGAGGGTAGACGAAGCCCCCCGCGCTCCACGTAACGCGTGGTACAGAGCTTACCCTCTGAAGGAAGAGCAGCGCAACTGTCAGCCCCGGTCCGCTCGGCCAGGCGTCTTCGTGCCGTGGACCACGACCGATCGGTATTATGAGGAAGTCAGGGGGTCTAGAGAATACCCAAAGCAAGCCGATCTCAGCCAGGGACGCCCATAGGTGTTGGACCGGGGCTACGCGGAACTTCGGAGAATTCTACTTCCAAGCACTCGGGTGAATAATGCGCTGAGTTCCCTACTTCGTCGGCTTGCGCCAGAGCCCGGAGACCCAAGCTGCGACGACTGTGGCTAACCCGATGGGTACGAGCTTGCCTACTTGGTACCATGCGCCAACCCACATCAGCACTTGCCCAAAGAAGCGCCACGCGTCCAAGACGCGCCGGTCCATGTAGCGGCCCATGTAACGCCCAAAGCGCGAGTGCTTCCTCCGATCCAGGTCCGCGTACGCTATGACCAACACCGAAGCTAGGACGGCGGGCACGAACGCAGCGAGCATGGCCCAGGCGAACCTCCGACGCCACATGAGGTAGGTGGAGACTATCGAGCCGCCGATGTCGGCGGCGAGTTTCGCCGGATGGATCTGGTGGTATAGCACCTTCTCGTTGAAGTCCATGGATGCTCCTTCTTCCCTACTCGCTTCTTGGGCTGGCCAACTTCTTTCACCGCGTGCATGATGCCAACGTACGGAGCGCAAGGCAAACTTCTGAGAAGACCACTGGTAGGCAAACTGCGCTAGGAACCACCAGGCGTTTGTGGCGAGGTTCGTTCAGTCCATCTCGAACGTTTCCCAGTCGACCAGCTTCGTCGTCGCCCCACTCGAGACGCCCGGCTTGGCCCAGACCACCTCGTGCCATGCCCCGTCAGGGTCGGTGAAGCTGACCGTAAGCAGCGAGCCCATGTCGGTAACGGTGCCGTCACCGGCTCCTTCAGCGACGATCCGCCGACGTAGCTCGCGGAACACCTCTTCGCTAGAGGCGTTGAAGGCGAAATGGTCCAGGCGGCCGCGGTGGAACATCGGCTGTTCCCCCGGGACCTCGATACCGGGGACCTCGAAAGGATGCAGCAACGTGCTCGGTCCCACCTCGATGAAGACGTGGCGGAGTTCCTCTTCCTCCAGGTCGAGCGTCACCCGCGCCTCGAAGATGCGCTCGTAGAAGGAGATCAGGCGGTCCATGTCGGAAGTGATGAACGCCACGTGATGGATGCCATCGAGTTTCATGTCAACCCCTTTCGAGAACGAGCTCGACGAGCCCCGTGCCCAGCAACCGGGGCGACGGCGCCGCCAAAGCTCGGAGGTCGACTGCTCTGTTCATCGCTCTCCCTTCGTACTGGCCTATGGCCAGCGGTTCGAGTAGCCGCGAAGTTACCCTTCGCTTCGCTGCATTCGCCCAAGCAAGAATAGGGATGCAACCAGCAGCGAGGCCGCCAGGGCGACCGCCCTCGCCATCACGCTTGTCGTGGACGGTGGGCCTGCTGCCTCGGTCCCTGCGTCTCCCGCTTCGTCGTACTTAGGGTAGTGATCCCTGTATCCAAGCAGCTTGCCGATAGGAGACAGGAGCGCGAACAGGATCTTCTGCACCGCTATGGGCGGCTTGGCGAGGTAGAGCTCGCCTTTGTGCATGCCGTTTAGCATGACGGCGAACTGCAACGGGTTGGGTATGCCGTTCTCGTCGGTCTTGCCGTCTCTGGCGAGCCCATAGAGGGTTTCGAAGAAGGTCTCGGTTTTCAAAGCGGGCCGCACTTCGCCCAAGACGCGGGCCTCTTCTCGATCGGATTCGTTGTACCATCTGTGTGGCGTGCCAGGCGGGACGGTTGCCTCCTCTCCTACCCGGAGGCTTCGGTGCTCTTCGCCAATCTGGACTCCGAGGGTGCCTGAGAGGACCTCGAAGTGCTCCTCTTGGAGGGGATGGACGTGCAGCGGGTTGTCCCCGCGGATCGAGACGACGAGCTCGCCCCTCATCAGTTCTCCGTTAGTGTCCTGGGCGGTCTCCTTGAAGATGATCGAGTCGCCCTGGACGGGGTTGTAGATCTCCTCTCCTGCCCTTGCCATAGGTCCTACACCTCCTCGGTCTTCTTGGAAGGATTATGGCATTAGACAAGCGCGAATATATACACATATGGCGTGTTTTCGGACTCCTACAGCCGAGCGAGAAGGCAACATTGGAGAGGCCGTGCGCGCTACCTCCGAGAACGCTCGACAGCGGAAATTCAACTTCCGAGAACTCCGTCAAGGCGAAGTTCGCAGAATTCACCTTCCACGCACACCGGTGAATAAGTTCTACTGCATCAGTTATGCGGAGCTGTCCCCTTGCGGAGAGCTCACGAGGAGGCAGGATCGGGCTTATTGAGCCACCGCTCCACTTCTTCGACCAACTCCTTTGGGTGAGTCCACACGAGCGCGTGACCAGCCCCTTCGATAACGACGAGCTGCGCATCATGGATGCCGTCAGCGAGCATCTCGGCGTGGGGTCGCGGCACGGCGGTGTCCTCCGAGCCGCGGATGATGAGGGCAGGAGAGGGGATCGCCTCCAGCCACGGTCGGGCGTCGAAGGAGATCATAGCCCGCATCTCTTCAACCGAACGTTTCTTGTTGCTGGAGGCCATCATCTCCCGGAGATGGCGCGCCTGTTCGGGCGTCAGCGGTTTGCCTTCTCCGGCGACTGCTCTGGCTGCGATCCGGGCCAATGTCCCCGTCCCGAGCAGCCGCAAGGCCCACAGCGAGACCCTGTTCTGCAGACGTTCGCGTACCGTGAGCCCGTTGTGCGCGAAGGTGTTCACGAGCACTAGCCGACGCACCCGCTCAGGATGGTCATGGGCGATCTGCAGGGCGACCGCGCCCCCTTGCGAGTAGCCGAGCACATCCGTCCCTTGGATGTCGAGATGGTCGATCGATCGGATAAGGTCTCGAACGTGTTGCTCCACAGTGAGGGGACCTTCCAGGTGCATGCTCCTACCGTGGCCGCGCAAGTCGGGTACGACAACTGTGTGGCGACGGGCGAAAGCATCGATAACCGGGCCGAAAATCTCACCCGTAGCCATGAGGCCGTGGACGAGGAGCAAAGGCTCACCCCCGCCCATCTTTTCGTAGAGGATCGGAGCTCCAGAGAAGTTTCGTGCGACCATCCTGCTCCCTTACTAACTCCTTCGCTGGAAGGGTAGCGTACGGACGAGTTAAGTGATCTGTAAGTGGAGCGAGCTGAACTTCCGGGAATGCACCTTCTAGGCACTCTCGTGGATATGGCTTCCTGGGCACGCATCCGCCTCCTTTGGATGGCATAATCGTTCCAATCCAGGAAAAGGAGAACACAAGATGGCCGAGCAGCAGGTACCCGACCTCGAAGAGCTGGACGAAAAGGAGGCAACCCACTTCCTCAACGACGTGTTTTTCGCAGACCCGAGCCCCGAAGCGGTCTACCAGGCGAACCACCCAGAGGACTACATCATGGAGATGCCCCAGTCAGGCGAACTCATCAGGGGCCGAGAGAACATGAGGAAGTTTCACGAGGCTTACCCCAACACGCCGTCTATCCGGTTGCGCAGGGTGCTGGTCAGGGATGGGTTGTGGGTCGTTGAGGCCATCAACGACTACAGCGGGCAGGTATCCGACATGACGATCATCATCGAGCTCAAAGACGGGAGGATATGGCGCGACAGACGCTACTACGCCGAGCCGTTTGAGGCTCCTGAGTGGAGGGCGCAGTGGGTCGAGCGGGTGGAGTTCTAAGGTTCACCAAGCTCACCTGAACTTCTCAGAACTCCGTCAACGCGAAGAAATACCACGATTTCCAGGGATTCTGTAAGCTCTAGAAACCTCCAGCAACCTATCTTACTGCCTTCACACGGCAGAAATCGCTGGTTCGAACCCAGCATCGCCCACCAAGAAATACTTGCAAATGACGGAAAACGAGAAGCCTCCGGTTTTTGGACCGGGGGCTTCTTTCTGCAACCGTACTGCAACGCGATGGATCTGAGCTCGCGCAAGAGCGCCGGCGCGGAAGGCAGGCAAGCGATGGCTCCCGCGCCGCGCCCAGGCCCGCGTCGAGGCTACGCGCCGAGGTCGCCCACCCTATAACCACGACACCCGCGAAAGCCACGGCGCACCCGGCGAAGGGTGAAAGGGGGAAGCCCTCTCGCAACAAGACGCCGGCGAACACCGCGATGAGGACGGGGCCAACGCCGACAAGCATGTAGGCCGTACCGGCGTCCACCAGCGGCTCGGCGGCGTTGAGCACGACGTTGTAGAGTCCGCACCAGAGCACCCCGCACAAAGCGATAGCGGGCAGGTCAAGGCGTCGTGACGAGCCCGAACGGGTTCCTGTCTGACAAGGACAGCGGAGGCATGTTCTACGTGATCCGTCTCGCCTAGAGAAGGGGTGCTTCTAGCGTTCAGCACCTGGTAGAGATGGAGGATAGGTGGCCGTGAACGGCGGTCGACTCTTCCACTTCTTGACACGACGCAGGGGAGCCGCCGTACGGACGCCAGGGTGTGTCTCAAGCAGCTTGTCACTAGTAAGTACTCACGCTTCGGTCTGCAACTTCGCCACGTCAAAGGGTCTCAGGCTACCCATAACGTTGGCGCTTGCCCAATCCTCCGGCCATCCGCATCGTCCGCGCCCGTGTCGTACACGTGTAGCGTGCGGTCGTCGCCCAGTTTCAGATCGGTCTCCGTCACCACCCGCCTAGTCTAAAGCTCGTGACCCTTCTCTACGCCCCCGAAGTTCGCAGAATGCACCTTCCACGCACTTCGGTGCATCAGGTGCCGTGGCATTGGCGCCTGCGAGTCCAGTATGTGAGTATGGGACGCTATCTCGGGTGTCATGGGTAGCACTCCAAGTGGGCGCAGATCTAGGCGTTCTCGAGGACACCTGCCGACGGAGAAAACACGCACAGGAGAACTTGGAGGTCGAAAGATCCTAAAGCAAGAAAAGACACAGCAACCGAAAGACGAAGGAGAGGACGATGCGAGAAATCAGGAAGGTTCGGGCTTTGGTGGGGCTAGTGGATACATACACCTTCTCTGAAGCGCAAGGAGATGGTTAGCATGAACGCCCCAACCAACGTACTACGAACCCCCTCAAGAAGTAGGGTGAGGAGGCATGGCGATTCGCCGCTGGCATTGCTTGCCACTCTCAGCTTAGCAGTCGTACTCGGTGTTATGGCGGTGGTGCTCCTGCAAGGGGGGCCAGCTCAAGCGCAACAGCTCGGGTCAACCTCACAACGCGCAGCCAGAATCGTCAGGCTCACCTTCGACGACGGGCCAGTTCGCGCCAACACCCCCAGGGTCTTGAACGTTCTGAGCAACCACAGGGTGAAAGCTACGTTCTTTGTCATCGGACAACGGGCCCGACGGCATCCACGTTTGGTCAAAAGAGAATATCGCGAGGGACACTCTGTACAGAACCACACCTACACCCATCAAGACTTGAGCACCCTTGGCCCTGTTCAAATAAGACGAGAGCTTCGGGCCACAAACCGGGCTATCAAAGCAGCCGGCGTTCCAAGGCCGTACCGCTTTCGCCCTCCTTACGGACACACTAACGCCAGGGTCCGTAGCGCAGGAGCCTCCCTCGGTTTGATCCAGACCCTCTGGAATGTGGATCCTCACGACTGGGCAGAGCCGCCAGCTTCTGTGATATGCACGAGGGTGGTAACTAACGTGAGGCCGGGAAGCACTGTGCTCCTACACGACGGCACGGGAACCAACACCGTGGAGGCCTTACCCTGCATTATCAAAAGGCTCAGGGCGCAAGGATACGGGTTCGGCAAACTCTAGCGTTCTCCCCTCGCCCAGTAAATGCAGGCGAATAGAGCCATACACCTGAGCCTGTTATACGCTCACAAGTGTTGGACCGGGGCCTATGCGTACTTCCGAGAATTTTCCTTCCACGCACTCCGGTGATTAAGCTTCCGGTCAATGCGCCTAACCCCTCTGAGTGACATCATGGATGGTGTCACCCTTTTAGCCCGGATTATTCATGAACGATCTATAGGGCTCCCTCCCGCTTACAGAAAGATCGCTGAATACGCTGGAAAAGTCGCTGACAGCCTGCATTTTCAGCTCGACACGCTCAAAACCGAGTTCCCCTTATTCATCAACAGAACTCCGCTTCGTGAATAATCCGGGTTAGAGAAACGCGAATTGGCAAGGAGGAGAAGGAGGGAGCTCCTGAGTCGGGCGAAGAGAACAAAGCCCCGCCGCGCCGCTTCTTCGAGACGTCGGACCAGGGCAACCTGGAGACAATAGAGGAATTACTCGCCCCGACTTCGTCGATCACAGCCTGAATCCCGGCCAAGAACCACCCGACCGCGAGGCTTACTTGCGGTCACTCGTCAGATATCATGCCACCTTCTCTCACTGCCGCACCTCCATCGACTATCGGGCAACCGACGGTGACATGGTGATAAGTCGTGTTACAACACGCAACATCTATGACCGGGGTCAGTTAATGGGCATCACGCTCAAGGGCCAAGAGCACGAGACGACGAGCATCCTCATCCACCGTTATCTGGGGGCAAGATAGTTGAGAGGTAGGAGGAGACTTCTACGACTTCCACCTCCCCCTGAGGATCGGCTGGGGCTCGTGGTAGGGGACGCAAGGGGCAACGGAGTGCCTGCAGCAGAGACCGTGGGAGCTTGAGGTCGTCGAGCGCGATGAGGAGGCCAATGGATTCGAGGTCGTGCCGAAGCGGTGGATCGTGGAGCGGACATTCGGATAGTTGCGCAGGGAATCCCTGCGCCTCGCCAGGGACTACGAGCGGAAGGTGCATACCAGCGACACGCTCATCGAGTTGGCGATGGTCCGGTTAATGCTCAGGCGGCTAACGAGAGCAGTGTGAACAATCAATCGGCGGGAATCATGATGCCATGATTGCCATCTGCTTTCTGAGGCAAACCATCGCTGATCATGTAGTAGTCGCCCGAAGTCTCAACGAACACGTGGACCGCCGTCTCGAGCCCCGTCGGTAGGTCCAACGTGCCAACCGCGATCGAAACCCGCTCGCCAGAAGCAGGCTCCCAAAACAGACTTCACTACTACTTGGGCTGCCAGGCGGGTTCGTAATCTGAAGCAGGGTTGTTGGTAAGGTTGGTTGGGTCAGCGCCGTTTGTCTTCATCTCGTAGACCTCTTCGTTGGAATCCCGGATACTCACAAACGCTATGTGCTTGCCGTCGGGCGAGTAGGCTGGGTATTCGTCGCCTGCCGTGTTGAAGGTGAGCTGTTTGAGTTTCTTGCCACCGCGGTTCGCTGTGAAGAGCTCATAGTCGCCCGTGGGATTGTGGACCCCCGGACCCCTGGTTCGGTCGCTCGCGAAAGTGATCCTGCCATCCTTGGCCGAAATGGCCGCCTCGGCGTGCGTAGAGGTCATCGCCAGAAAGCCCACCAGCGCGAGACAGAACACCATCGAGGCGATTCTTCCCGCCCCTACTACCTTGCTTGTCGCGCTCCTCAGCATGCCCTTCCACCCTTCTACATGTGGTGTAGGAAAAGTTGCAAACGTCCCCCCGTGTCGCTATAACTATCCAAGTATCGAGGGGAGAAGATCCCACGTATGTAGGCCAGGTGGCTATTTTTTGGAGGAACCTTCGCAGAACTCTGCGGAGGAACTGTCCGAAAGGTCCTAAGCACGGGCCAAACGCCTCACCATCAACCTCGTCATCGCGACGAAGACGAGCGTCCCGCTGGTCTAGGCCAGTCTTTCGTAGTCCCTAATCTCATCCTCCTGTTCTGGCCCAACCGCGAGAACGTGCGCTCCACCTAGGACGCCCCGGCAAGAATGCCCAGGGGCCAGCCGCTTGTTCGGACCGAGCGCCACGCTCTCTTTGATCCACTCCCTCGCCCACCTCCTCATCACCTCCTTCGGAGCCCTCGGGTCAACAGAAACTGGTACTGCGACGAGCTAGAGTAAGGACGCAGCCGATGTATGGGAAGGAGGCGGAGAGGCCGTATGGCCTAAAGAGCCGTTCATGAGCTCGATTCCTTCTCAGCGATCATCGGCGGGTCCGGCCGGCTGAGGCTCATCGGGATCGAATAGCCAGCTGCTGTGTGTTCTTGGACCGCTTGAGACCCTGAGGAGTCTACGCAGAGGATAGACTTAGCACCTAACCTACAAGCACATAGAAAGGAGGAAAACATGAGCGAGCTATCCGAGATGAGGTGCACCGCCTGTCGGGGCGACGAACCTACGCTAACCGACGCCGAAATTGCGGAGATGCGCCCGCAGGTTCCCGAGTGGCAAGTAGTGCAGCGGGAAGGCATCAAACGCCTAGAGCGCGTGTTCAGGTTCCGTAACTTTGCCCAGGCACTGGCATTCGCCAACAGAGTAGGCGAACAAGCCGAGGAGGAGGGGCACCACCCTGCGCTGTTGACCGAGTGGGGCAAGGTAACGGTCACCTGGTGGACACACAAGATCGGTGGTCTGCACCGAAACGACTTCATAATGGCGGCGAGGACGGACGAGCTCTCCGAAGGACGGATGTAGCCACGTCTATATCGCAGAGGAGCTCCTATCTTTCCGCGAGCTTGAGGACACAATCGGCATACGATCTGCTGGAAGACGAGCTGCGCGGTTTTGCTCTCGCTCTCATCCTGGTGCTTTTCGAGGTGGACAGTGGCACCAATCAGGGATAGGTGTGTGAAGTTCGAATCCACTCGGCTCCACTTCAGGAACGCGCAGTTTGCACAAGCAATGTGGAGGTTGAGTACCAGAGGATGTCCAGATCACATCTCCGGAAGGCCCATGATAACGTTCGATCAGCTCTTGGTCACCTGACAGCTTACCGAGTCGGCGCAGTGGTATGCGACCGCCGCGCGGAGCGCTCGTCGTCGGCAGCCCGGAGGAGGTCGTACAGAAAATCCTCTTCGAGCACGAGCTCTTCGGTCACAAGCGCTTTATGGCGCAGATCAGCGTGGGTACGCTGCCGCACGAGAAGGTGATGCGCGCCATAGAGCTGTTCGGCACAGAGGTGGCCCCGCAGTCCGCAATGAGATCGAGCGCCGATCGACCTCGGGCGCCGGAGGACCGGGAGACATCTGAGCCCCGCTACTGCGCAGCTTGGTCACGTTCCCTATGTTCGATTCTTGTCATAACACTCTTCTCGCGCTTACCGTCAACGGTTGTGGCGTCCGATCAGGCCGCGTATCCAACGGGTCGGGGCCGCCATCGTGTAGAGCATCGAGCGGGCACCAGCGTTCTGCCAGACGTTCATCACCTGTGACCACTGGACCTTCGGATCTACGCACACTTTCTCCAAGGTTACCGGCTCGTTTACGCCGAATTGGGCGGCCAGAGATTTCAGTACGTGGGTCCAGATCCTCTCCTGCTCCGTAGAGCCGACGATGCGGAAGCCGATCTCGTAGATCGGGTCGTTAGCGCGCGACAGCGACTGAATCTGGGCCACAGTTGCGCCATCGTCGTCCTGATACGCGCTGAAGGTGTTCCAACCAGACTCCGGGTGCCCTTCGGGCGTCATGACGGTAAAAGACTCATTGTCAGCGTAGATCACACGTACGCCTGTGTGTACCGGCATACCTCCCACTGAGGCGCTGATGAACAGCACCTCCCCGGGTGCGACCCCAGCCATCGAAGGGTAGAACCGACTATTGGGCGGCTGGAACTCGGGGAAGTGCTCCTTCCAGACCCGCAC
>DATDKO010000527.1:0-6166 GCA_036519935.1 Rubrobacter sp.
CGTAGGTTCTGGCTATCTCTAAAAGCTCGGAGCCGTCCTCAGAGAGTAAGACTATGGACCTCAGCACCGGCAACTTTGTGTTTTCATCCCTTGTAGAGAATCACAGTACCGCGCCTATACAGTAGCCTGATACTCATCCAAGATCCCATAGATTGTGGTCAGTTCTCCCTGCCCAAAGATTCCTGGCCAGCCCTATGGCGGTTTCCGAGGGCGAAGGACCTCGTGAGGGCATCCGCTACCTGAACTGCAGTACATTCGGCCACCGGCCGTTCGGAGATACCCTCGAGGGTCGGCTCGAACATCCCTGTATTCCAGAACAGCATGTCAACGTACGGCATCGAGCTCCATCGTGATACTCGTTGGTTCGAGGCGATCAGGCCCTGAGGTGCGAATACCTCTAGCCACCGTTGCGAGAATAAATTGGTTGTAACGGGCGCAACTCGTCATCTCCCTCTCTTACGACGCCGTAGCTGGATTCAGGTACCTCGTTCCAGGCCCCGGGCAGGTCCACGAGCGGCTCGGAGACGACGATCCGCGTCTCGTCAGAGAGATCCTGAAGGCGCGGGCGGTCCGGGTAGAGCTCCCGCACCGTGCGCATGTCGGTGGAGTAGTACAGCGTGCGAGACTTGCCTTCGCTGGAGTACCTGAACCCCCACACGCTGTTCCCGTCCGTGGTCCCGATCGTCATCTGGATCGGGTGCTCAATGCCGTGGCGGCGTCCCACCTCCTCGACGTGTCCGACCATCCTCTCCACAGCCCGCGGGGGATCGTCCTCCAAGCCGAACGTGAGGGCCAGGTAGAACATCATCTCCGAATCGGTGGAGCCCTCGATGGAGGCGTAAAGCGAGTCGTCCACGGCGAGCGCCAGATCGCGTTTTATGCGATGGAACTCGCGCACGAGGCCGTTGTGGACCCACAGCCACCTGCCGTAACGGAAAGGGTGGCAGTTGGTCTGTTGCACGGCCGTGCCCGTAGAGGCTCTGATGTGGGCCAAGAAAAGCGACGATTCGACGTGTGAGGCGACCTCTCTTAGGTTGCGGTCGTTCCATGCCGGTTCGATTGAGTGGAAAACGGCGGGGGTCTCGGTCTCGGGGGCGTACCAACCGAGGCCGAAGCCGTCTCCGTTTGTGGTCTCTACGCCGAGGCGGGCGTGCAGGGACTGGTCGATGAGGGAGTGCTCGGGCCGGTAGAGCAGCTCCTCGATGAGGACGGGTGAGCCCGAGTAGGCTAGCCAGCGGCACATATGTTGCTCCTTTCAGATGTCGGCCTCGAGCAGAGGCCATTTACTCACCATTAACCGATCAAGGTCAGCCTCTCGGCGCCTATGAGCCCTCGATCGGTTCTCGCCCCCAACTCGGATAATCCGCGTCCGGGTAGATCCTAACTGGACGTTCACCCGCCCCGGACCCCAGGAACCTGGTTCCGCTGGGTGTAGCCGGCGCTCCAGTGGCCTATATCGAGCAGCAAGGCGATGATGACCCAGATGAACCCCCAACCCGTCAACCCTACGCCAGGGACATACACGATCACGTAGATAAGTGTAGTAAAAGGGAGGAAGATGATGCCCAGCAGCGGCAAGATGAACGTGTTGAATGCCGCGTCGACGAGGACCGGTCTGGCGATCCACAGTACCAACAGCGCGAGCCGCGGGAACAGGCCTCCAAACATCGCGAACAAACAACCCATCCTCATTGCCTCCTGTCTGGTTGTGCACTGTCTACCACGTGACGGCTAACGGAAGCCTCGCCGTCGTCGATCGGCGTTTACTATTTCTCGTACGCTCCTCGCTTGCGGTTGGGCATGCGACACGGACACTGATCTAGCTTCCGCCCCGGCCAACGGAGAGCACTGGCTCGACCCAGCCAGCACCGTGGTCGAGCTGAAAGTCCAGGTTGAGTGCCGCGTTGATGTGCGCCAGGTGACTGAACGCCTGCGGGAAGTTGCCCAAGGCCTCGCCGGTCAACCCGATCTCCTCGGAGTAGAGACCGAGGTGGTTGGCGTACGTGCTCATCTTCTCCAACGTCAGCCTCGCCTCCTCGAGCCGCCCCGAGCGAGCCAGCGCGTCGACGTACCAGAACGTGCAGATGGAGAACGTCCCCTCGCTGCCACGGAGACCGTCGGGCGAGGCACTCGGGTCGTAGCGGTAGACGAGGCTGTCGGAGACCAGCTCCTGGTCCATGGCTCTAAGTGTCGAGAGCCACATGGGGTCGCTCGGGGCAACGAAACCCATCAGCGGCATCAGCAGCAAGGATGCATCGAGGACGTCGTTGGCATAGTTCTGGACGAAGGCCTTGCGCTCGTGGTTCCACCCGCGTTCTATGATCTCTTCATAGATGCGGTCCCGCTCGGTGATCCACCTGGCGAGGTCGGCCGGCCGTCCCCTGTTCCGAGCCAGGCGAACGGCGCGATCCAGCGCCACCCACGACATCAGACGGCCGTAGGTGAAGTCTTGGCGGCCTCCGCGGGTCTCCCAGACGCCCTCCTCGGGCTGATTCCAGTGCTCGCAGAGCCAGTCGAGCACGTCCGCGAGCTCGGTCCAGCCTTCGTGCCCAACTTGCAAGCCGTGGGTGTCGGCGAGATAGATGGAATCCATCGCCTCGCCATAGATGTCGAGCTGCAGTTGATCGGCCGCACCGTTGCCGATGCGTACCGGGCGGGAGCCACGGTAGCCCTCGAGGTGTTCGAGCACCACCTCTTCGAGGTCCGACGATCCGTCGATCCGGTACATGATCTGCAGCGGCCCGGAGTCCTCACCCGCTCGCTCTCGAATCCGGTCCCTGAGCCAGTTGAGGAAGGCGGCGGCCTCATCGATGTAGCCGAGCCCGAGCAGCGCGTAGACGGAGAAGGAGGCATCGCGTACCCAGGTGTAACGGTAATCCCAGTTGCGCTCTCCACCTACCTGTTCCGGGAGGGCGGCCGTCGGGGCGGCGACCAGCCCACCGGTCGGGGCGTAGGTCATCAGCTTGAGCGCCATCGCCGAGCGGGCTACCTGCTCCTTCCAACGGCCGTTGTACGTAGAGCGGCTGAGCCAACCGCGCCAGAAGCGCACCGTGTCATTGAACAGTTCCACCAACTCCTGAGGGTGCACCACCTTGGGCGGACCACCCGCCGACTCCATCACCACACCCGCGATCTCGCCTTCTCGCAAGGTCTTGGTGATGCGGAGCCCATCACCGTCGCGCTCGAGGGAGGTACCTTCCTCGTGCAGAGACCGGCCCGGCAGATCGGCGCGGTGCAGCGTCAGGGTGAGGCCATCGGAGAGGAAGATCGCCCCGTCGGGGTCATAGAGCTCCAGTTTGTGGGGCTTGCGCCCGTAATCGAAGCGGGGCTGTATCTCGATCCGGTAGCGCATCGTCCCGCGCACCACGCGCACCAGCCGAACCAGCCGGTGACGGTCGGTCGCCTCGCCCTCAAGAACAGGCATGAAATCGACCACCTCCCCGACACCTTCTGGGCTCATGAAACGCGTGATCAAGATCGCGGTGTCGGGGAAGTACAGCTGTCGGCTGACATAGTCGTCCCGGTCGGGCCCGATGCGGAAATGCCCGCCGCGGTCGTGGTCGAGCAAGGATGCGAAGACGCTTGGGGAGTCAAAACGGGGACAGCAGAACCAATCGATGGTGCCGTCTGTACTTACGAGGGCTGCCGTCTGCAAGTCGCCGATCAGGCCGTGCTCACCAATATCTGGGTAACGATCCATCGCAACGCCCTTTCGAGTCGATCCTGTTTCTTGTTCGCTCCAGCTCTGCATGATGCGTCTGGAGCATAAGCCCGAGCACGGTGGTGGGTCATCCCCCAGGGACGCATTTTCCCTAGGGGATTTCCACCAGGCATTCATCGTCTGCGCTCCCGCAATCGGAAGGCGAATACGATCAGGGCCAGCCCCACTACCACCGCGAAGGCACCGATAAACGGCGCCAGAAATGGCACGTCGGAGCCGGCCAGGACCACGAGGATTGTGCCGAAAAGCACCGACAGGGCGCCGCTTCCGGCCAGCAGCCACCCGTTTTCGACCTCGGCGCGCAGCAGTATCGCGGTCAGTATCTTGAGCGTACCGGTTGCCACCGCCCACACCACGATGACGTAGACCAACCCGCTTGGGGTCAACCCGGGCCAGAGGAGGGCCACCAACCCGGCGATGACACCCACGGCCCCTTCAGCCAGCGGAAGTGACCTCTGCGCACCCCGGTGCGGGGATCTGATGGCGGGTACGAAGGTGATCACCCCGTCAACCGCCGCGTAGAGGCCGAACAGGACGGCCAGCACGGTCAGGACGAGACCTGGCCAGAAGAGAACCACAAGCCCGAACAGTAGCGCGACGAGGCCGCGTAGCGCCAGGGCTCGCCAGTTGGCGGCGAACGTGCTCAACCTCTTCTGGTAGCGGCTTTCGTTGCTCAATTTTGTGTCCTCCTCGAGTCCGTTTCCCACTGTTTTTATCCTTTTGCCCTGGCGTCCGTAGGCGGGTGGTAGATCGCGGCGTTGAGTTCCGCGCCCAGCAACACCAACGAAGCACAGAGGTAGAGGTAGAAGAGTAACCCCACGGCCGCCCCGAGGCTACCGTAGGTGACGCCGTAGTCGGCGAAGTTGGCTAGGTAGAAGGAAAAACCGACCGAGGAGATCGCCCACAGCATCATACACAGCGCCGCGCCAGGGACCACCGACCTGATGCGCTGCTTGGCGTTGGGACCGAAATGGTAGACCACGGAAAGCACCACGGTCAGCAGGAAAAGGGCAACGGGAAAACGCAGCCATCCCCACAAGCGTACGAATACTTCGTCCAGATTCGCCAGCTCCACTATGCGCCCCACCAGCTCGGGTCCGACCAGCATCAGCGTGACGGACAAGATCACCACGAGCGCCAGTACAGGGCAGAAGGCCAAAGAGAGCGCCAGCTGTCTCCACCAGCGTCGTGTCTCGGCGACCTGGTAGGCGACGTTGAAAGCCTCTGTGAGGGTACGTGCGACCGCCGAGACCGACCACAGTGCGACGCCCACCCCGAAGAGGAGCAACTTGTTTCCCGCCTGCTCCTCGGCACGTTCGATCATCCCCAACAGCGGTTGGACCTGTTCCCGAGCTGGCTCGACCACGGGTTCGAGTTGCTTGGGAACCTGTCCGTATGGTTGAGTGCTAGCGTGCGCCGTTGCGCGGTCGAAGAAGTCGGGGATTCCGAGCGCGCCAACGAGCACGACCAGGATGAAGACGAAGGGGAACAGTCCGAAGAGCCCACGGTAGGCAAGCGCGGCGGCGTAGGTTGCCATGGGGTGCTCGAAGAAGAAGTTCCGGACCGAGCGCATCGCACGCCCGACGATCCCGATCTTCGGTTGCTCTCCCACCTTATTTACCTCTAACCAGCCACCACGGCTACCTCACTCAGATGTAGCAGGTGGCGACGTGGAGGCAACGGCGGGCTCCTTCGCCTCCTGTGTCGTGCGCCGGTAAGCCACCAGTTCGGTCACTACTATGCGAATGATCTCGGCCACCGGGATGGCCAGCAACGCGCCTGGGATACCAAGTAGCTGCCCGCCCACCAGCAGCGCTATCAGGATCACCAGTCCATTGAGCTGGACGGCTTTGCTGTAGACCAGGGGCTGCAGTACGCTGCCTTCAACCTGCTGGTAGACCACGATATAGACGAGTAGCACCACAGCCTTCCACGGCTCTACGAACAACCCTACGATAACGAGCAACGCCCCGCCCAGAGTCGCGCCAACCAGCGGTATAAGATCCAGAACGGCAACCAGGAGTGCCAGCGGGGCGGCGTAGGGCATGCCGAGTAGCAGCAGCACGATGAAGGTGGTGATACCGCAGATCACGCTGATGGCCAGGTTGCCTGTTATGTAGCCGCTGATCGCCCCCGCCGACTGGGAGAGCAGGCGTCGCACGAGAGGCTGGTGTGCCTCGGGGAAGAGCCCTACCCCGGCGTTCACATACCGCTCGCTGCCCAGGAGTAGGAAGAACGTGAGCGTAAGGACAGTAGCCAGCGCGGCGATCATCCCGGCGAGGCTAATGGCTCTTTGTCCGCTGGAGGACAAGAGGTTCTGGAGCACCCCTCCCAGTTGCTTCCTGAGTTCGTGGAGTTGGTCGCTGAACCTCTGTAAGAACCCACCTAACCCGTTTTGCTTGGCGAGCCCCTTAATGTATTCCGTTGGACCCTCGGGGGCGTTGG
>DATDKO010000528.1:0-3822 GCA_036519935.1 Rubrobacter sp.
TCGGGGTCACGATCATGCTGAGGACTACGGCGCCGACGCCTACTGCCACCCCGACGCCGATGCCCGCAAGGTATCCGCCCCTGGGCCGTGAGAATCCGAGGGGCGCCAGGGAGTATCCGACCTTCCTGCCGAGCCTTCGCAGCAGCGAGACGGCCAGCCAGAATACCCCGACCACGATCCCAGCGACGGCCGCGTCCAACACGACTACCGAGAGCAACGTGCCCTGCGGGTCAGGCATCCGTGCTTCCAAGGTAGACGTCAACGGGGGGCCATCCGCCGCCGGCGTCCCTCAGGAGCCTCTCCTTTATGGAGGCTGGAAGAAGTTCGATCTCCTGCAGCTCCTTGACGCTAACCCAGCGTACCTCTCTGAGTGTCGGCTCGGTACCAGGCTCGACTTCGGGGTCGCTCCCGAGGCTCGCCTCCCCGTCTCCTTCCAAAGACATTCGGACGACGACGTCGATCGTGTGGCGTCCCTCCCTCAGGAACTCGCTCACGTAGAGGACGCCGGAGAAGCCGGCCGTGAGGCCTGTCTCCTCGGCGAGTTCGCGGCCCGCGCACTCCGGTATCGTCTCGCCCGGCTCGAGCCTGCCTCCAGGAAGCACCCAGTACGAGTCCCTGTCCGGTTTCTGGTGGTGAACCAGGAGCAGGGTACCCTCCCGCTCCACCACCGCCGCAACCCGTACCCCGAAGTCCATATCGAGAGCTTCACGATCCTTGCCCATGCGGCGAGTATACCCGCGAGGAGACCAGGGAGAGCTACGAGACGTCCGCCGGCTCCTCTTCCTGGCGTTGAGACCGGCTGAGGTGCGAGACCTGGGCCTCCATCTCGTCGCAGGCCTCGAGCACCAGGCGCAAACCTTCGTCTTCGGAGAGATGCCCGTCGTAGGTTTCGAGGATACTCGCCTCGGTGGTTGGGTAGTTGCCGGTCGTACGGCGGTAGTCAAGGAGCACGGCTAGCCTTTCGTCCTCTACGCCGGCGAACTCCAGGATCGAATCAAGGTAAGAGGATACGGTCTCGTCGTCCGCTCCTCCTGTTACCGCCGCGTAGAGTAGTTCACCGCCGAGGCGGCCAAAGTCTGGCACCCTGAGCACGTCTCCCGTAACCTCGAAAGCGCGAACCCCGTCGTCCGGCAATACTTCCAGGCCATCCCGCCTGACGCGGTCCGCGGCGCGGAGGATAATGGCCGCTACGGTCAGCGTTACCTCGGGGTAGTTGCTGTCCATGGCGCGCAGCTCCAGCGTTCCCTGGCGGTTGAGACGCACAGGGTTCCAGGCCGGCCTGAGCAGGTCGCCGCCCGCCTCGACGAAGTGGCGTCTCTGTATGCCGGCCCGGTCCATGGCGGTGAGCCAGGCTTTGTACCGGTCGAACTGCTGACGGATCAGGTGTTTCGCGTCTTCGGCGTAGGGTAGCAAGGCGCCAACCTGGGGCAGATCCTTATAGACTCCTTCCCACCCGAAGGTCGCGCTGCCCCTGTAATGGACGGTGCGAACAGCAAGTCCCGTCGACCGTCCCTCGAAAAAGGGGCACGAGCGGGTGAGGGCCACCAGGGCGGGGTCAAGGGCCGTCGCAAGGTTGTAGATGTTCGAGACCTCCTCCCGCGCGGCGGCTGACGCTCTGGCGGAGATGCCCGCTTCCTCGTCGACCGTCCCTGCCTGCAACTCCAGATGCAGGTGCGTGCCCGCGCATCTCCCGGCATCTTCGAACCTCTCGCGGCCGACCGTGTTCACCTGGACCCTGTAGTCCAGCCCGCCGCGGACGGCGGGCTCCAGAGGCAAAGGATAGGTGCCGAGCGGGTAGAGCCTGAGACCCAGAGATCTCGCCGTGCGCAGGGCGATCCGCAAGTTTTGCGCGTACTCACGCTCGAGGTCATAGAGAGTGTAGACCGGAGGCGTGTTTACCTCCACCAGGCCCAACACGAACTCGGGGGTGAAGCACACAGGACCGCCGGACTCCTCGCGGCAGCGCTTCAGGAACTCGTCGGCCCGCTCCGATGGATGCCCGGAGTTCTCGACCAGGAAGAATTCTTGCTCGAGCCCGGCCCGTCGATCCAACAACCTGTCCCCTTCGCTCACCTTATCCCCGAATGCCTTGACGTATTCTCTATCTTTTGTGGAGCACACGCTACCCCAGATACAGGGAGCCGGCTTTGGCCCAGGGGCGGAAATCCGGGCGGCGAGGAATCTCCTGGATACTCCAACGTGTAATCTTCGGTGTGGGCGAGAAGGAGGTCAGAGATCTTGCAACCGCAGAGCGAGCGCAGCGACCCACAGGAGCAGGGCGGGACCGAAATCAGGGAGCACCTCGCGAACGAGCGGACGCTGCTCTCGTGGGTGAGGACGGGGGTTAGCCTGATCTCGATAGGACTCGTCGTCGAACGGGCGGGGGTACTCGTGGATGCCTCCATGAAGGTGGCCTCCACAAGCGCCTCGGACCTCTTCGGCCTGGCGCTGGCCCTACTCGGAGCGCTCACGCTCGTCATAGGCACCACCCAGTTCCTCAACAACCGGCGCAGGATCTCGACCGGCGAGTTCGTCCCTTCAGCGGCGGCTTACCTGATAATAGTCGCAGGTAGTCTGGCTTTCGCCGGGGCGTTCGTCATCTACGTGCTGCTAACGTAGCACCCGCCAGTGGATCCGCTGGCCCGAATCCATACCCCGAAAAGTCCTGACACCTGTTACGTGAAACCAGATGCCTGATCTCTGGTTCCGACCTGGCTCCCTACCCACACGTACCCGTCTGACCAGACCTCGCGCTTCCAGATGGGCACGACCTCTTTTATCCGCTCGATGGCGTAGCGGCTGGCCTCGAACGCCGGCCCGCGGCGCGGAGCGGCGACGACTATGGCGACGCTGGCCTCCCCAGGGTCAACCCTGCCCAGACGATGCGCTATCGAGACGTGCCTGACATTCCAGCGCCTTTCTATCTCCGCCCCGATCTCTGCCAGCTTCCTGTCTGCCATCGGACGGTACGCTTCATACTCCAGGTACTCGACCGCCGCGCCCTCTGACACGTCGATCCTCGTCGTGCCTACGAACGTGGCTATGGCGCCGCAGTCACGCCTCTGGGCGTCCTGTATCAAAGCCCCGACGTCAAGTGGCTCCTCGACTATGGTGAACATTCAACCGCCCGAGACGGGCGGCAAGACTGCCACCTCGTCGCCAGGCGAGACGCCGGCATCCTTACGCGCGTACTCGCCATTTACGGCGAAGGCCAGCGTGTCGCGCATCGGGGCGAGGTCGGGGTGCAACTCGGCGAGCAGTGCCCAGATCTTCGCCAGGGTTACGCCTTCTTCTACTGGCAACTCGATCTCGCGCGTCCCTGCCCTGTCGGCCGCGGCGCCGAAGAGTAGCACTTTGATCATGGCCCTATTCTATCCTGCCGGCTCGGGGACGTAATCAGGCCCGACAATGACCTTTAAGGCTTTGGGAAGTACGGAAAACCGGGCCGGCTCGTTGCCGATGATCTCGCCGTCGGCGGTGAACTCCAGGCCGGGGGGTTGGGTCTCGACCCGGATCTCCTTCGCCCGCACGAAGAGCACGCCATCTTTGTCCAGATAGCCTGACTCTGCCAGCACCGCTGGCGCGAGGTTGAGCAGATCAGCCACCCCAAGGGTTTCTATGACGACCACGTCGAGGAGACCGTCCTCAGGGTTGGCCTTCGGGGTGGCCGGCCAACCGCCCCCGGTATAGCGGCAGTTACCCACGGCGATGTTGACCGCCTTCACCTGACGCTCCTCACCGTCGATGTAGAGCGTAAGCTCGCGCACGTCGAAGTTCCTTGCGACCTCCAGCGAAGCCCGCAAGTAGGAGAGCTTGCCCCAC
>DATDKO010000529.1:0-24299 GCA_036519935.1 Rubrobacter sp.
ACCTGCAACAACGCGAGCGCCACTAAACCCCCTACCCCCCGTTCCTATCCTCTACGCCCGCCCTGCGGGCGTAAGTGCCTCGAACCTTTACAGCCCCGAACAAGAGCAATACATTCTCTACGACGTAGACCCCTGCGAACCCGCCGATCAGCGCAAGCGCAGGCCATGACGCAAGAACGATGGGCGCTCCGACCGCCACCACAGCGAACACGAGCCGTCCGAAGTAGATCGCCACGCCGAGCAGGACCCTCTCCCCCGACAGCTTACCACCGAGCAACCAGGCCGTGATGGCGATGGACGTAAAACTAACCAACCCGACCCCAGCACCGTAGAGAAAAGCCCCGGCGTAGACGGCGCCGAAGTAGTATCCGACGACGGCCGCCGCCGCCAGAGACATCACAGCCGTAGCCGCCGCCCCGCCCAGTGCGAGACGCCAGTGCGCACTCATTCGCGTCCCACCCTGCTGAGGGTTACGAACAGATAATAAAGCGCCCCCCCAAACCCGACGAGGAGCCCCACCAGCAACAGCAAGGGCAGCGTCCCCAAAAGCCGGTCGAGCAGGTACCCACCCGCCGTAAAAACCGCGATGATGAACATAAAGGTAAACCCGAGACCTACGAAACGGGCGTAGTTGCCGCTCGCCTGGTTCCTTTGAGGTCTGGTGTCGGGCATCACCCGAACTATACCTTACGGGCCAAATTGTTGCAATCAGTGCCAATCTCCGGAAAATGCCCTTTCGTGTGAACCGACACGGGGCCGTCCGAGGCGACCACCTCGCCGGGAGAATGTGGTTCGTGGTTAGGGCGGTTCGCGAACCGCCCCTACGGCCTTGTACGGGTACGCCTCACGCGGGTGCAGCCTTGCGTTCTTATGCGAAGCGGAGCATGGCGAGGCCGCCTTCGGTGGCGAGTTCTATTGCCAAGGGATCAGGATAGCCGCCTGCGTAGTGCACTTGGTCGATACCGGCGTTCATGATCATCTTCACACACATGAGGCATGGCTGGTGGGTGCAGTAGATCGAGGCGCCTGTGACGGATACCCCGTGGTAGGCGGCCTGGATGATGGCGTTCTGTTCCGCGTGGAGCGTACGCTGGCAGCTTTCGCGGCCGTCCACGATCCTGATCAAGCATCCCACGTCCTCGCAGTGGGGCATCCCTGAGGGACTACCGTTGTAGCCGGTGGTCAGTATGCGTTTGTCGCGCACGATCACGGCCCCGACGGCGAGCCGCGGACATGTCGATCGGGTGGCGACCTCGTGCGCTATGCGCATGAAGTACTCGTCCCAGGAAGGCCGGACTTTCTTCAGGGCCTCGTGGGAGTTCGAGGTATGAGTCGCGGGATCTCTAAAGGGTTCCATAGAGCCTGTCTCCGGCGTCGCCTAGGCCGGGGACGATGAACGAGCGATCATCCAGTTCCGGGTCGACGGCTGCTGCGTAGAAGGTCACGTCGGGGTGCTCGCTGGAAACGCGCTCTACGCCTGGCACCGCGGCGACCGCGTGGAGGCAGGAGATCCAGGTCGCCCCCTCTTCCTTGAGCTTGTCAATCGTGGCCGAGAGGCTCCCCCCAGTCGCGAGCATCGGATCGAGGACGAGGACTAGATACTCGTCCAGGTTGCGTGGGAGGTTGACGTAGTATTCGACAGGTTGGGCCGTCTCCTCGTCGCGCTGGAGGCCCATAAAGCCGACCGTCGCCGTCGGCAGGAGGGCGAGCGCCCCGTCGAGCATACCGAGACCGGCACGCAGGACTGGAACGAGGCAGACGGGACCGGAGATCTCCTCGACCTCCGTCTCGGTCAAGGGCGTACGAATCTGGACCGGACTGGTAGGCATGTTTCCTGTGGCCTCGGCGACCATGATAAGGGCGAGCTCCTTCATGGCCTGCCTGAAGTCGGCGGTCGTGGTCCGCTCGTCGCGCAGGACCGCAAGCTTGTGGCGACTCAGAGGCCCGTCGACGACGTAGAGGTTCTTCACATCGGGGCTGGTCTCACTCATACAGCGGGTGAGCCTCCGTAAGGGTCTTCACCCTGTCGCGCAGGCCGTCGGTCTCTCCGCGTGTGGTCGCAACGATGATGCCCGCGATCTCTTGCATCTCGTCCTCGCCCATGCCCCGGGTCGTCACCGCCGCGGTGCCTAGCCTGATGCCGCTGGTCACTGTCGGTGGCTCCGGGTCGTTCGGGACCATGTTCTTGTTGCAGGTGACACCGACGGCCTCCAGCGAATCTTCCAGGTCCTTGCCCGTGACGCCGGTATCTTTCAGGTCGACCAGGATCAGGTGGTTGTCTGTCCCTCCGGAGACGAGATCCAGACCTCCCTCCAACAGCCCCTCGGCCAGGACCCTGCAATTTTCGACGATCTTGCGGGCGTACTCCTCGAACTCGGGCTGCAGCGCTTCTCCCAGGGCGACGGCCTTGCCGGCGATCGCGTGCATCAGCGGGCCACCCTGCATACCGGGGAAGACGCGGCTATTGACTTTCTTGGCGAACTCTTCGCGGCAGAGGATCATACCCCCGCGGGCCCCCCGCAGTGTCTTGTGGGTCGTTGTAGTTACGACCTCGGAGTAGGGTATAGGCGAGGGGTGGACGTCTGCGGCGATGAGGCCCGCGATGTGGGCCATGTCCGTAAGGAAGAAGGCCCCGACCTCGTCGGAGATCTCCCGGAACCTCTCGAAGTCGAAGATGCGCGGGTAGGCGCTGGCTCCGGCCAGGATCATCTTCGGTCTCTCGCGGAGCGCGATGTCGCGGACCTGATCGTAGTCGATGTAGCCATCTTCGCCGACGCCGTAATGGACGAAGTCGTAGGTCCGGCCGGAGAAGTTGAGTTTCATCCCGTGCGTGAGGTGCCCGCCGTGGGCGAGATCCATGGATAGGACTTTGTCGCCTGGGTCGACGAGCGCCGCGTAGGCGGCCTCGTTGGCCTGACTTCCCGAGTGGGGTTGCACGTTCACGTGCTCGGCGCCGAAGAGCTGTTTCGCCCGCTCGATAGCGATGTTCTCGACCTTGTCGACCTGCTCGCAGCCGCCGTAGTAGCGCTTGCCTGGATAGCCCTCTGCGTACTTGTTCGTCAGGACCGAGCCTTGCGCCGCCAGAACCGCAGGCGAGGTGAAATTCTCGCTCGCGATAAGCTCGATAGTCGTGCGCTGGCGTTCCAATTCGCCTTCGAGCGCCTCCTGAACCTCGGAATCCACGGCCTCGGTGTACGGTCCGATCAAGATCTACCTCCGCTTCGGGTTAGAGAAATGCCCGGCGCCACGCCGGGAAAATTGGTGGTTGAGCGATACTGTGGGGCTTCGATCTCCCCGCGTCCTCCCTACCAGCCCTGCAATTGTACGGAGTATAGACCTTCTCTACGCAGGCAGCAATCAGCACGCTCCGGCTTGCGCCTCCACTCGTCATCATTTCAGCCTGGGGTGCTGACAGAGTTTGCAGAGAGATAAAGTTTCCCTTTCTGAATTACTCTAACCTATCGGACACTCGTTACCGCGTCTGAAGTTGCCTGTGGCCCGGGCGAGCGCGAGTTACTGTTGTTCGAAGGTCATCGCTGGCAGTTCTCTGATGAGGTTTTCGGACCGCGGGCCCGTGGACGAAGAGTTTGCCATTCTTGGTGATCCGGTACGACAACAGTTCCTTACCCGTTACTCTCTATCCCTAGCCACCCTTATTCTGACGCTAGGCGGGCCAGCCTCTGTGTGGACAGCTCCCTGGTGGCGCGCA
The DNA here is from genome assembly GCA_036519935.1 of Rubrobacter sp. Classification (GTDB taxonomy): domain Bacteria; phylum Actinomycetota; class Rubrobacteria; order Rubrobacterales; family Rubrobacteraceae; genus Rubrobacter_D. The sequence goes on from DATDKO010000529.1 coordinate 3,710, forward strand.
CGAGCCGCGCGTTGCCCCCCGAGAGGTCAACCACTGCCGAGGCTTCACCGGTCCCTCCTTCTCCCCTGACGACGATGTCGACGGACTCGAGCACGCGCGGGTCCACCTCGTCGAGGGCGGCTCTGGCTGGTTCCCCCGAGAGGTTCGCGCTCGTGGCGTAGAGTGGGCCGCCGTACGCTGTGAGCAGATCCCGTGCGGCGTCGCCGGCGGGTACCCTTACTCCAATGGTCTCGCCAGAGGAAAGATCCAAGACGAGCGTGAGAGGGCCTGGCCAGTAAAGCTCCGCAAGTTCTCTGGCTAGCGGAGGCACGTTCGCCGCCAGCCCGAAAGCCTCCTCTGGCGAGGTACAGAGCAGGGCGATTGGCTTGTTCGCGTCCCTGCCCTTGATCTCATGGACCCTGAGTAGGCCAGACTCGGCAGCGACGAGGCCGACCACCGTCTCGGTGGGGACGAGGGCGACGTTCCCTGCTCTCAGGGCGGCGACGGCCTCGTGGGGCGAGACTGTCCTCATCCCCACCTCAGAAGCACGGCCCGCGGTGTGCCTGCCAGGTCGTTGCGTACGCCTAGCGGTGCGAAGCCGGACTTAGAGCCCAGATCCTGTACCTTCTCGGCCTGCCCTTCGCCGATCTCGAGCACGACATCAGCACCCCGTTTCAGCAGCGGGGGTGTCTCGGCGAAGATGCGTCTGAAGAACGAGAGCTCGTCGGTACCGCTGTAGAGGGCTGCCGGCGGATCCCACTCTCGCACTTCGGGCGCGAGCCGGCGGGGGGCACTGATCTCGTCCACGTAGGGCGGATTGCAGACGAGGAGGTCGATCGAACCGTTCAAGAAGTGCAAGCCTGAGGCAACGTCGGCCTCGTGGAATGTGACCGCCGCGTGGTTTTTTGCGGCGTTCTGGCGTGCGATCCGGAGCGCGGCTTCAGAGACGTCCGTAGCGTGTACCTCGCAGCGGGGCCGTTCCTGGGCGATGGAGATAGCGATGGCCCCCGAGCCTGTTCCGACGTCGAGCACGACGCACGGGTAGCCCCGGGAGTCTATTAGCTCCAAGGCTGCGTCGACGACGCTCTCGGTGTCGGGACGCGGGATGAGGGTCTCCTCGTTCAGGTCGAGGACGAGGTTTCTGAAGTATGCGTAGCCCAGGATACGCTGGACGGGCTCACGCCTTATGCGGCGGGAGATCCAGGCCTCGTAAAGCGATGCCTGCTCGGCTGTCAACAGGGCTGCCGAGGCAGCAAGCTCTGCGCGCCCTATGCCGAGTAGCTCGGAGAGCAGAATTTCGGCCGATGCGACAGGCTCGGGTACGCCGGCATACTCCAGTCTCGCTGCTGCGCGACGTGCGGCTGCTCGGGCGCTGGCTTCACCCGCGCCGGCACGCACCGTTCTAGCCTGGGGTTCCTGCCGCTTCTGCGGCGAGCTTGTCCGCCCGCTCTTTGGCGGCGAGAGCCTGCGTGAACTCTTCGAGGTCGCCGCCGAGGGTGGCCTCGAGGTTGTGGGAGGTGACGCCGACGCGGTGGTCGGTGATACGTCCCTGTGGGAAGTTGTATGTACGGACCTTCGCCGAGCGGTCGCCTGTGCCGACCTGCGCCTGGCGGAGGGCCCCTTCCTGCTCGGCCCTTTCGCGCATCTCGCGTTCCAGGAGCCTGGACTTGAGGATCCTGATGGCCTGATCCTTGTTCTGGAGCTGGCTCTTCTCGTTCTGGCAGGTCACGACCAGGCCCGTTGGCTTATGCGTGATCCTGACCGCAGAGTCTGTGGTGTTCACGCTCTGGCCGCCAGGACCACTGGAACGGTACACGTCGACCTCGAGGTCTCCTGCGTTGATCTGGACCTCTACATCCTCGGCCTCGGGCAGGACGGCCACGGTCGCCGTCGAGGTATGTATGCGGCCCTGGCTCTCGGTCTTTGGCACCCGCTGGACCCTGTGCGTGCCCCCTTCGTGCTTGAAGACCGAGTAGGCGCGGTCGCCGCTGATCTCCACAGCGACCTCCCTGTAGCCACCGACTTCGGCCGGGCTGGACGAAAGGGTACGGTGCTTGAAGCCGAGGCGGTCGGCGTAGCGGGTGTACATTTCGTGGAGCTCGCCCGCGAAGAGGGCTGCTTCGTCGCCGCCGGCCCCGGCCCGGATCTCGATGATGACGTCCTTGTCGTCGTTCGGATCGCGGTCGATGAGCTCGGTCCTGATGTTCTCGGAGAGAACCTCGATCCGCTCCTCGGCCTCCCTCGCTTCAGCCGTAAAGAACTCGCGCTCCTCCGTGTTCTCGGCCTGGGGGATCAACTCCCGCGCCTCCCTCTCGGCCTCAATCGCTGTGAGCAGGTCCCTGGACAGCTCGGCACCGCGCCGCATGCGCGCGTGCTCTTTGGCGACCCCGGCGTAGCGCCGCTGGTCGTCGAAGATGTTCGGGTCCGAGAGTTCCTGCGTTAACGCGTCGTAGCGGCCGAGCGTCTCCTCGGCCAGCTTTACTACCTGACTATCCAAGTCAGATCACCAGTTTGTTGGTAGCCTCGTTAGGCTCGAGCTCGGCTTCCTTCTCCATCGAGAGGACCTTCTTCAGGGATGCCATCGCGGTCTCGACCATATCGTCCGAGGGCTCCCGCGTGGTCAACTTCTGCATCTGCAGGCCAGGCCACACGAGCGCCCGTACCAACGCGCTGTCCTGGTGGCGCGCGCTCCACATGATGAACTCGAACGCTATGCCAGCCACGAGCGGGATGACGATCACCCGGCTGGCCAACATGTACAACCAACCCTCGACCCCGAGCAGCGAGAAGACCAGGATGGAGAGCACGAGCACGTAGAGCACGAAGCTCGTCCCGCAGCGGACGTGGCTCGTGTCGAGCTTGCGGGCGTTCGCCGGAACGAGTTCCTCGCCACGTTCGTAGACCTTTATGGCTTTGTGCTCCGCGCCGTGGTAGGCGAAAAAGCGCTTGATGTCCTTGCTGAGTAGTGTGATCCCCAGCAGATAGGCGATGAAGATCGCGATCCTTATGAATCCCTCGACGAGGTTGAAGATAATAGGATTCTCGATGCTGTTACCAAGGAAAGAGCCGAGCCCCTTGGTCCCCAGCACGGGGGCGACGAGGAAGAGCCCGAGACCTAGCACCAGCGCGAAGATGAGGGTACCCGCGATCTCCTTCTTGGAGAGCTCCTCCTCCTCGCCGAGCGCGATGTTCGTGGATATGGTGAGCGCTTTCATTCCCAACCACAGGGTCTCTCCCAGAGAGAGGGCGCCCCTGATAATGGGGAGGCGGAATAGCTTGCTACGGCGGGTTACGGAACGGAACCGCTCAGCCCGTAGGTCCATATCCCCCGAGGGCGTGCGGACGGCCATCCCCCAGAAGTTGGGGGAGCGCATCAAGACGCCCTCCATGATGGCCTGTCCGCCGACCCTCATATTGTTCGGCCCTACTGCCTGTTCTGGCGAGCCTGGCGGCGATTCTGGAAGCGCTGCACCCTACCGCCGGTGTCCACTATGCGCTGCTTGCCTGTATAGAACGGGTGGCACTCCGAGCAGAGGTCCACCGTGATCGTGTCCCCCGCAGTGGAGCGAGTCTCGAACTCGTTGCCACACATGCAGCGCACCAGCGTCTTCGTATACTCTGGATGTATACCAGTCTTCATCATATACCTCCGTCTCTCAAACATCGTCTCCTATAGTCTATTACGTCTGTAAAGGAGATGAGGGACGGGTGCTGTGTATTGCGTGTACGCACCCGTCCCTCATCTAGTCGCTAACCGCGGACGCGCTGGAGCTCACGCAGGAACTCGGGGTTCGTGCGGGTCTCCTTGAGCTTCTGGATCAGGAGCTCTATCTTCTGCCCGGTGTCCAGGGCGTTGAGGATGCTACGGACCTGCCAGACCCGCTGGGCCTCGGCCGGCTCCATGAGCAGCTCCTCCTTACGTGTCGAAGAGTCCTCGATATTTATAGCCGGGTAGATCCTGCGGTTCGCCAGCTTCCGGTCGAGCCTGAGCTCCATATTGCCAGTGCCCTTGAACTCCTCGAAGATGACTTCGTCCATCCTGCTTCCCGTCTCGACCAGCGCGGTCGCCAGGATGGTCAGGGAGCCGCCATTCTCGATGTTGCGTGCCGCCCCGAAGAACTTCTTGGGCGGGTAGAGCGCCGCCGAATCGACACCACCGGAGAGGATCCTTCCCGAAGCGGGTGCGGCGAGGTTGTAAGCGCGGGAGAGCCTGGTTATGCCGTCGAGCAGGACGACGACGTCCTCCCCCTCCTCGACCAGGCGCTTGACGCGCTCCAGGACGAGCTCGGCGACGGCGATGTGGTTGTCGGCGGGCTGGTCGAATGTCGAGGCGACAACCTCGGCCTCCTCTACGCTTCGCTGCCAGTCGGTGACCTCCTCGGGGCGCTCGTCGGCGAGCACCACGAAGAGTTTGGTCTCGGGGTAGTTGGCCGCAATGGACTGGGCTATCTGCTTGAGAATCGTGGTCTTGCCGGCCTTCGGCGGCGAGACGACCATGCCGCGCTGGCCTTTACCGATGGGTGCGACCAAGTCTATAACGCGTGGAGCGATGTCGTTCGGCTTCCACTCCAAGCGCAGCCGCTCCATCGGATACAGCGGCGTCAGGTCGTCGAAGTTAGGGCGCCAGCGACCCTTCTGAGGCTCCTGGCCGTTCACCGTCTCTATGCGTACCATAGCAGGGTACTTTTCACCTTCGCGGGCGGGACGGATCTGGCCCACTATATAGTCGCCACGCCTCAGGTTGAAGCGTTTGATCTGGCTGGTCGAGACGTAGACGTCGCCCTTGCTCTGGCTGTAGCCCCCTGTCCTGAGGAAGCCGAAGCCGTCGGGCAGCACATCGAGGATTCCGCTCTGCACGTTCTCCTCGCCGCCCTTGCCGTCCCTGTCGCCGCGCTGCTCCTGACGGCGGTCCTGACGCCCGTTCTTACGGTCGCGCCGGCCGCGCTCCTGGCGCTGGCGCTCGACCTGTTCTGTGGAGGCGAGGTTCGTGTCAGCCTCGCCGAAGCCGTCTACGGGCGCCACAGGCGTCTCCGTCGCTGCGCCGTTGGGACCGTCTGTCGTTACGGGGGCTTCCTGCGTTGCGGTCGCCGCGGCGCCTCCGTTGGTCGTGGTCTCGTTCTGCTGGCTCGCCGCCTGCTCGGTTGCGACCTTGTAGATCATCTCTGCCAGCTCCGGCTTGCGGTACTTGCGATACTGCTTTATTCCCAGCTGCGAGGCGATCTGGTGCAGGTCGCTCAGGCGCTTGCGCTCAAGGGTAGATCTTTCGGTCATGTTTGTACTCCACCTCTCCTGTTTACGATGCGGAAATGTCTTTCATCTGGTTTGTTGTCAAAGCTGGAAGCCCCGCCGGCCTGCCTCGGGCTCTAGGGCATGGATGGTGTCCATGAATCTTACCACACGAGGCTCGGTCGACATGACGACCGTATGCGTCCTGGCACCGCCCCGGAAATACCTTACCCCGTTGAGGGGTTCGCCCGGGGTTATTCCTGTGGCTGCGAAGAGTACGTCGTCGCCCCTTATAAGGTCGTCCAACGTAAGCTTCCGCTCGGGGTCTGTAAAGCCGTACTCTTCGAGCTTCTCGACCTGTGAGCGTTGCGTCGGCCACATCCTGGCCTGCATCTCCCCACCGAGGCACTTCATGACCGCGGCTGCGAGGATGCCCTCAGGGGCGCCTCCTATACCAATGATGGCGTGCGGGTCGGCCCCACGCATCCCCACGGGGATGGCCGGGGTGAGGTCGCCCTCCGGCCTTATCTGGATGCGCGCCCCCGTCTTTCGGATCTCCTCTATCAGGGTCTCGTGCCTGTCACGGTCGAGAACGGCGACGGTGATCTCCTGAGGCCTGCGGCCGAGCGCCTCCGCTATGGCCTCTATGTTCTGCGAGACGGGAGCGTCGATGTCGATGTGACCTTTCGCGCCAGGGCCGACGATCAGCTTGCTCATGTACATATCCGGGGTCCTCAACATGCTCCCCCTCGGAGCCGCCGCGACCGCCGAGATCGAACCCTCCTGCCCCTTTACCAGCAACTGCAAGCCCTCGATGGGCTCGACTGCGAGGTCGGCTTCCGGCCCTCTGTTCCCCAGCGAGTCATCCACGCTGATTATTCCAGGATGGCTCTTTGGCGCCCTGACCCGCCCCTTCTCGTCGAGACGCTGCTCGCGCAGCACCGTTACTCTCCCGGATACCGGGACCCTCCCAAGCTCCTCGCGGAAAGCCTCTGTGGCGAGCGTGTAGGCCCGCTCCGAGTCTCCCGAACCTTCGAGGCGTGCCACCTTGAGAGCGACCCGCTCGGTTACGGCAGCATATTCCACGGCAGCCGAAGCTACAGTTCCCGAGGGGGAATCAGTAACGTTAATGGGCTCTCACCAAACCTCCCATGACCCACTAAGATAGACCGCACGCCACGGAACGCTCTCGTGGCTGGGCCTGCGTCGAAACGGTACGGTGTGGTTCCAGGGAACCAGCGTACCTGACACCCTGATTATACACCAGCGTCAGTAAGTCGACCACCGGCTCACGGCGCGCTGTTCGCTACCGCCTCCCGCGCGAGTCCGAGCAGCTTTTGGTCGAGGCCCTCGCCCACGGGGTCGTTATCGCAATAGAAGACGGGCTTTCCCTCCGCAGAACCTCGGCGCGTAACGACGTCCACCGCCGCCGCCTTTATCTCGGTGAGATACGCTTCGACCCCTGACATCTCTTCGAGATCCGCGCCGAGACGCTTTCTGTCGGAGAGGTTCCCCGAGGCGGCGATGACCTCGCAACCGTAGTGTTCCTCGAGGTGCCTGGAGAGGGTGTCGAGCACGGCGGGCGGCGCCGTCGAGACGTAGCCGACCCGCAACCCCTCGACCCTTCCGACCGGACGAGGCCTGAAGACCGTGGGGATCACGACCAGATCGGGACGCACTTTGCGGACATCCGCTACGAGACCACGGACCTTCTCGGGTCTCGCCATCGGCTCCTCGCTCATGGTGAGGAGGAGCAAGTCTGAGAGGAGCAGGCGGTAAGTGCCGAGAAACCCTACTATGTACTCGGAGTCCTGGTTGGCCCCTGCCACGAGCACGCGTCTCTCGACCTGGACCGGGGGCATCGCCGCCCCCGAGCCATCGAAGAGGGTAACGCGGGTGTCGAGGCCGTTGGCGATCTCGGCCCCCTCCAGGACATTGGAGACGAAGGGTTCCCCTGCTAGCCCGCCGCCGCACCTGCGGCATCCGACGGTTATGACCCTGCTCAAAGCCGCCGTCTCGTAGTAGTCGCTTGCGGCGTGCGCCCCCCGCCCAAGCGCTTCCAACAGGTACTCGCTCCCTACCTCCATCCTGTGTCCCTCGATGACCTCGGGGTGCTTGGGCCCTCCACGGCCCATGGAGACCACTCCTGGTTCGAAGCCCTCAGTGGCGAGCAGGCGTGCCAGGTAGCCCGAGATTGCCGTCTTCCCCACCCTCTTGCCCGTCCCGATCACGGCCAGCGAAGGCTTGGTCGAGACGGGACGAAGATCCGGGGGCTTCAGCTCGAAGTCGCTGCCGAGGTAGCGCGCCCCGGCGTAGAGGGCGAGCGAGGCTATCTTCATCCGCTCTCTGTAGCCGATCACAGGCTCGTCGGAGAGGTCGACGACGACGTCGACCTCGTAGTCGGCGAGCGCCTTCGTGACTGCGGAGACGGGGTCTATGTCCTCGACCAGCGGGACGCCGTAGTCGGTGCCCTCCCTGATCTTCTCCGTACCGCCCAGGAAAGCCGCGGCCACACCTTCGGCGTCCAGCGACTGCTGCACGCTTTGCATCGCGTCGATGACGACGGGAGGGTAGTGTTCGCCGTCGATCAGGAACAGCGCCCGCACGAGGTTCTAGCTCAGGGTTCGCCGCGTGCCACGGTCCTCTGACCTGCCATCGCCCTGGACCTCCTCGAAATGCAGATACTGGTGGGTCGCGGCGTCGAAGTCCACGATGAGCTCACGGTCCTTGAAAGGATACTTGCGGAAGACCCTCACCCGCCCGTCCTCGATCTCGATGACGTTGTAGCAGGGGCGCGTGTTTCCCCTGAGGCGGGTCGTCGAGGCCGTTCCTGCGTTGACGATGAACATGTTCTCGAGCTTCCAGGCGTAAGGCACGTGCTTGTGCCCCGAGAGGACGAGGTCGACCTCTGTATCGGCGAGTAGCTCGAGCACGTCCCCCGCATCGTAGATGATGTTGCGCTCCCTACCCGTTCCAGGGATGGGGATAAGATGGTGGTGGATGACGAAGATCTTGAGCTTGTCTTCGGCCATGGCGAATGTTTCGTGGATGAACTCGTAGTGCTCGCGGCCCACCCGCCCGTCGTCGAGGTCGGGCTCGGATGAGTCCACGGCGACCATAACGGCTTCTTCGAAGTCCAGGATCGAGTAGCGCTCTCCGAAGAGCCGCTCGAAGTGTATGTAACCGACGTTCCGCGAATCGTGGTTGCCTGGTATCACCATGACCCGCTCGCACCTGATGCGCCTGACGTATTCAGCCGCCTCCTCGAACTCCTGGCGGTAGCCCGCGTTGGTCAGGTCACCAGACACAACGACGGCGGTAGGATCCAGGTCGTTTATCTCCAGGATCGAACGTTCGAGCAAGTCTGGTATGAAGTACGGACTGCCGCAGTGGATGTCGCTGATCTGACAGATAACCATCCTGCCCTGCGTGCCCATTCGTTCCCCGATTCTATTCAATAGAGACGCCGCCGGAAGTATAGCAGAGCGACTTCGACGCCCTGCAGGCATCAGGTTTCGGGCTATGTGGCGGCGAGAAGTGCTGCGAGGTCTTTGTGGGCGTCGAGGGCATAGTCTCCCTGGCTAACAGCGACGAAGCGGGTGAGGCCGAACTGCTTCAGGATGTTGTGTGTAGGCTGGTCCTCTTCTGTGGCGAGGAATGCGATACGCAGTCGCTCTTTCAGTTCGGGATGGATTGCCGAGCGGACCACCACGGGCTGTATCGGGTAAGGGCCCCAGGATTCGATCACGCGCAGTTTCTTGCGGAGGGCCGGCACCTCCCGGAGTCTTATCCTCAAGACGTTCGAGTCGATGGCAGCGGCATCCGCCTCGCCGCTAAGAACCGCTTCTATGGAGTCGAGGTGGGACCCTGAGCAAAGTATGTTATCGAAGAAACGCTCGTCCGCGCCCGACTCCGCCAGCTTGTTCAGCAGGCTGTAGTAGCCGCTCAACGAGCACGCGTCGTTATACGCCCACGAGCCTCCTTCGAGCTCGGAGAAAGCGTGCATGGGAGCGTTGTTGCGCACCACGACGTCGCAGAAGTATACGGGCTTCCCCTGGTTTCTTTCGTCGTCGAACACGGGCAGCACGCCGAGCAGTTCCGCGGGCGGCGGTCGCAGGTCATGCAACCAGATGAACGAGGGCGCACACATGAACGCTACGTCGGCTTCTTCGGCAAAGGAGGAGCATTCACCCCCCTTCCGCGGTCCCGAGGCCCGCGACTCGACCCTGAGCGAGACCTGCTCGTGTCCGAGGGCGCGCTGCACGTGATCCGCCAACGCCTCGAAGAGGGCTTGTGGGATGCTTGGGGAGAGGTAGGTAACGAAGCGAATGTTCTGGTCCGCTGCCATCATTCCCTTACATCTTCTCAGGCGCGTTCACTCCGACCAGGTCGAGGCCACTGCGGAGCACGGACTTTGTGCCGGAGCAAAGGGCGAGGCGGCGGGTCCGAACGTCAGCATCTTCGACCAGAACGCGGTGGACGGTGTAGAACTGGTGGAAACGCGTGGCGAGGGATTCGAGGTAGGTCGGGATGGGATGCACCTCGCGTTTGTAGGCTGCGTTCTGTATGACGCGGGGAAAGTCGAGGAGCTCGAGTACGAGGAGGCGCTCCTCGGGGGCGAGATCCCCTGCCGGGACCTCGCCCAATATCTCGGGACTCGTTCCTGCCCGCTCGAAGATGCTAGATATGCGGGCGTGGGCGTACTGCACGTAGAAGACAGGGTTCTCGTCTGAGTGTTTTATGGCGAGATCCAGGTCGAAGTTCATCTCAGTCTTGTGGGAGGAGCGCACGTAGAAGTAGCGGGCCACGTCCTCCCCCACCTCGTCGAGCAGCTCGTCGAAGCTCACGACGTTGCCAGCCCGCTTGCTGAACTTGACCTGCTCACCCTCGCGCACGAGCTTCACGAGCCGCACCAACTCCACGTCGAGGAACTCACGAGGCAGTCCGAGCGCGACGAGACCGGCCCTGATGCGCGGCGGGTAGCCAGCATGGTCAGCGCCGAGCACATCCACAGCTGTTCGGAAACCGCGATTCCACTTGTCGCGGTGGTAGGCGAGGTCGGGAGCCATGTAGGTGTACGAACCGTCGCTCTTGACCAGTACCCGGTCCTTGTCGTCCCCGAACCTCGACGTCGCCAGCCACAGGGCGCCTTCACTCTCGTAAACGTGGTCGCTCCCCACAAGCTCACGGACAATTTCCTCTACGGCGCCCGACTCGTAGAGGCTCTTCTCGTTGAAGAAGCTATCGAAACGGACTCGCACGCGGGCCAGGGTGCGCCTGATGTCGTCCATGCACCAGCGGGTCGCGAAAGCGGTGATCTCACGCAGGGCCTCGTCGCGGTCCATATCCAGCAGGCGGCGGCCGTGCTCCTCGGCGATGTCCTCCGCTATCTCCTCCGTGTAGTCGCCCATGTAAGCCGTTTCCGAACCGGAGACGGGCCACGTCTCCCCATAGAGCCCGGCGTAGCGCACGGCGACCGACTCGCCGAAGAGTCGGATCTGGTTACCTCCGTCATTGAAGTAGTATTCCCTCGAGACGTTCGTGCCGGCAGTCTGCATGATCCTGGCCAGCGAGTCCCCGTATGCCGCCTGACGTCCGTGCCCGACATGCATTGGCCCCGTCGGGTTGACGCTCACGAACTCGAGCAGCACGGGGTCTCCCGAAGGCTCTCGCCTTCCGTACTGATCACCCTCACGGAGCAGAAAACCAACCTCATCCCAGAGTGCTTCGGGAGACAGCCTGAAGTTGACGAAGCCTGGTCCGGCAACCTCGGCCTCCCGCACGAACGGGGCGTCCAAGGCGTCCACCAGGGTCTCAGCGACCTCTCTCGGGTTCCGCCGCAATTCCCTTGCATTGGCGAGTGCTACGTTGGTCGCGAAGTCGCCGTGGGCGGGATCGTTCGGCCGCTCGACGTGGATACCGTTCAGCTCGACCCCGTAGGTCCTGTAGACGGCATCCCGCACGGCGCTCGCCAGACGCTCCTCGAAGGTCATTTTTCACCCCCGAGAAGCTCGTCCAGTAGCCGCCGGTTCTCTTCGGCGATCCGCAGGGTCTCATCCCTGTCGTACTCGAAGCGGACGTCGAAAACATCCCCTGCAGAGACCTCTTCAGGCAGGAACTCGCGCGGCACGTCGAAGCTCCTACGCCCTTCGGGGTAAGGCAAGAGCACGGCCCAACCGTTGTCCTCGAACCTGTCTATCTGCACACGCATAGATGTATGTTAGCACGCCGCTCTTGGCGGCCTGTCAGCAAGGGCTTGCGCATGCGATAGCTGAATTGCTGAAAGCAAGGCGGCGTGCTGAAGTGCTGACATGCTGCGGAGCGAAGCGTAGCTACAAGTGGTATTTCTCGTTGCGGTGCATTTTTTCTGCGCGGTAGAGTTGTTCGAGGAGGACGACCCTGGCGAGGGCATGTGGGAGGGTGATGCTGCCAAGGGACCAGAGTTCGTTGGATCTCCGTAGTACATCAGGGGAGAGGCCGAGCGGGCCGCCGATCACGAAGGCGACGTGACTCCGGCCCGAGGCGCCGAGGTCTTCCAGCTTCAGGGCGAGCCTTTCTGATGGGTGCTGCTTGCCCTTCTCCCTGTCGAGGGAGATCACGTACGCCCCTTTCGGGAGGCGCTTTAGGATACGCTCTCCTTCCGCAGAGAGCACTTCTTTGTGGGAGCGGCGGTTCATGTCTTCCTCGGCGACCTCGAAGACGTTTACAGGGAAATAGCGGCGCAGTCGACTTGCGTAGTCTTTCGAGGCTTCGGCTGCCCAACCCTTCGGTTTCCCGACGGAGACGAGCGTGCAGCGGCGTATCACTCGATACCGAAGAGCTGTCCTGCCGCGCCTCGCTCACCGTAGCGGTAGACGTGCTCGGTGACCTGCAGCGGGGCTCCTACCTCGATCCAGGGCGTTGGATGGCCGGCGAGCGCAGCCCGCACCCTGATGCCGCCGTGGCCAGCTTCCCTGAGCGCCCGGTCTACGGTGCCACAGGCCCGGGTCGGAGAGTTGTTGGTCTTGGAGAGATGGGCGAGGACGAGGTCTTTGAGCCCGTGCGGGGCCAGCGCCACGGCGGCATCGGCCGCTTGCCGGTTCGAAAGGTGGCCGTGCCGTGAGGAGATCCGGCGCTTCAGGCTCGCCGAGTATGGGCCTCGCCTGAGCCAGTCTGGATCGTGGTTCGCCTCGAGGACCACCGCCTCGGCCCCACTCATGCTCCGCAGTACATTGACTCCAGCCTCACCGAGGTCCGTCGCCATCGCCACGACACTACTGCCGTCGGATACCCGAACCCCGTAGGTCATTGAGTCGTGCGGGACTTCGAAGAACGTTACTCCAAGGTCTTCGACGGAGCAGGGCTCTCCTGGGGCTACCGGGTTCGCGCCGAGGGACTCGCCGACGCCTGGCGCGGCGAAGACCTCGATATTGCGTTCGCGCACCAGAGCAGTGACGCCGCAGGTGTGGTCGGTGTGTCCGTGGGTCAGCAGGACGGCGTTTACGTCGGCCAGGCTCCTGCCGATACGGGCGAGGAGGACACCTATGCGCCGTGGCGGGAGGCCGGCGTCTACGAGGAGGCCGCCCGAGTCCGTCTCCATGTAGGTCGCATTGCCCGAGCTACCGCTCGAAAGTACACTCAGCCGCAAATCCATCCTCTATCAGGTTGGGCGTTTGATCAGCGGGAACGAAACCCGTTTAGATCTTAGCACGCCCGATTGAGGTGCTCTTGGCGACGAGCCGGCAGCGTGCCAGGACTGTAGCGCGACGAGCGACTCGCCTTCTTCGGGTTCCACCAGTTCGTGCCCTCGTACCCGGGGCGATGGCCGGCGATGTAGGTGTTGACCCCTTTCTGCCAGGGAAAGCCCGTGGCCGGTGGATTTCTCGAGCTTCACCTCGGAGACCGAGTCGCTACGGAAGCCGCCAGTCGGCAGATCACCCGCTTCAGGTTGTAGGCTTCAGGTGTCAGGTTCGGAATGGCGGGTGATGTTACAGCTTGATTCTTCAGATGAGTTGCTTTCGGTCCTCTGGCAGAGGGGTGATGATCCAGACTGACCTTATTGCCGTAGAATCAGGGTATGGCTGAAAGGGGGCGACAGTACCTTATTCTTGCGGACGAAGATTTGATCTCCCTGGTCGAGGCGGCCGACGCCGAGGCGTTTGCGACGCTGTACGATCGCCACAGCCGCGCAGCCTACTCTTTGGCTTACAGGATGATGGGGGAGCGTCAGGCCGCCGAGGACTTGGCGCAGGACGCGTTCTTGAAAGTGTGGCGAGGCGCTAGCAGCTTTCGTGCAGAGCGAGGCAGCGTGCGGACCTGGATCCTCTCCATAGTCCACAACCGCGGCATAGATCAGATCCGTTCCCAAGCGAGCCGGCGCAGGACGCAGGACAAGATCGAAGTCTCGGCCCCACGCTCCCAACCTAGCGAGGCCTTCGCGGAGACCTGGAGGAACGCGCAACGCGACCAGGTTAGGGAGGCCCTTGACACCCTCCCGCCCGAGCAGCTCAAGATACTGGAGCTGGCTTACTTTTCCGGGTACACGCATGTGGAGATATCCGACCTTCTCCGCCTGCCTCTCGGAACGGTCAAGGGCAGGATGCGTTTGGGACTGAAAAAGATCAGGGACTACTTCGAGTCAAGAGACGCGGCGGTGCCGAGATGAGTGAGATGAACCACGAACGCTTCGAAGATCTCAAAGACGCCTACGTCCTCGGCGCCCTGCCTGAGGAAGAGAAGTTGAGTTTCGAGGAATATCTCGCCGCCCACCCCGAAAGGCAGGCTGAGCTAGATGAGCTTGGCGCCGTAGCGGGCCTGCTCGCGTTCTCCCCACAAGAACAGGAACCATCGCCAGAGCTGCGCAGCTGGGTCATGGAGATTGTCGAGGCCGAGGCCGAGCCCCGCCGTGTCAGAGGCCGGTCCACGTTCGCGAGGGTGGGAGACTTTCTCAGCGTCCGGAGCCTCGCGCTCGGCGCTGCGGCGCTGCTCGTGATCGGGTTGCTATCTTGGAACGTGCTGTTGCAAGATCAGGTACAGGACCTACAGGGCCAGGTTCAGGACGCGCAGGGCCAGGTGCAAGACCTGCAGGCCCAAGTCGAGGACGCGCAGGATCAGCGGCAGACCCCGACGATCGAGCTCGAGGGATCGTGGGCGGATCAGGGCGCCAACGCCGAAGTGGTCTCCATTCACAAGAATCAGGCCATCCTGGTGGCCAAGGACATGCCCTCTGTGCCCGAGGAACGGACGTGCCAGATCTGGGTCATAAGCGACGACGTGCCCAAACCCAGCGGACTTTTCCAGCCCGACCAGAACGTGACAGCGGCGCCGGTGACGAACTCCATAAAGAAGGGCGACGTGATAGCGGTTACCGTCGAGCCGGCCGGAGGCTCGAAGAAGCCGACGAGCGACCCCGTGCTGCTGGCCAAACTCTAAGCGGCTACAGGCATCAGGTTTCAGGATTTAGGGCGACAGAGGATGTGTACTACCTCGACGGTCCGATCGACCTGATAGGAGAGGTTAGGTACGTCCCCGATGCTCGTCTTCCGGCCTTCGCGCCTCTGTCGCGGAGCGTTTATTTCCTGCAGGGGCGGGTAGTAAATGTCCAGGGAAGCAGAGAGCAAGCCAAGGCAAAGGAGAGCCTATGTCTGTAGCAAGAGTAACCGAACTGAGCGTTGTGTCGGAGACGAGTTTCGAGGATGCTATCCAGCAAGGCGTGGCCCGTGCCACCTCTACCCTGCGCGGTGTCCAGGGGGCCTGGATCAAGGACCAGAACGTCGAGATCGAGGACAACAACATCACAGGCTACAGGGTGAACATGGAAGTCACCTTCGTCCTGGAAGATTCTTAAGAGCGGAGGTTATCCGCAGGGTTTTGCCCCGGCTCTCGGGTCGGGGTTTTTTCTTGGTGGCTTGCCTCGCAAACTACGGCTTCAGAAGAGCATTCCCTCTCGCTGATGCGCGTGGAGATCGGGTAACATCGAGGCCTGAGGACCCTGAGAATGGAGCGACATGCACGCAAACCCTGATATTCGAGAGATAAGAGACCTGCTGCACCGCGCGCGCACCGTGGCTGTCGTCGGTTTGTCGGACAGGCCTTACCGTACCAGCCACGCGATCGCGGGCGCACTGCAGACCTTCGGATTCAAGATCTTCCCCGTCAACCCGAATCTCCATGGTCCGGTCCTTGGCGAAGAGCCGTACGAGTCGATCGAAGAGATCCACGAGTCGGTGGACATAGTGGACGTGTTCCGGCGCAGCGAGAAAGTGATGCCCGTGGCAGAGGACGCCGTGGCCGCGGGCGCGAAGGTACTGTGGATGCAATCCGGTGTGATCAATGAGGAGGCGGCTGCCTACGCCGCAGAGCACAACCTCACCGTTGTAATGGATCGCTGTATAAAGGTCGACTACGCGACTCTAGTCGGATCGGCGACCGCTCGCAAGAGATAGATATCAGGTTTCAGGCGTCAGCACGCTCCAGCTTTCGGCTTCCGGTTATCTGCTTCTTGTTTTCGCTGATTGTCGATCGCTTGTTCACCTTGATGTTTCGCCTGATGCGAAGAGATTGCGAAACGCATTTCTATGGGTGATGGTCCGCCGCTGGTTATGTTCTTCTACGGTACGCTCAAGCGTGGTGAGCGTAACCATGAGCGTTTCTGCGGTGGTGCCCTGAATGTCGAAGAGGGGGCGGTGCGGGGAGATGTGTACGACCTTCCCTTTGGCTACCCTGCGCTAGTCGTCCCTGGAGAGTCCATTCATGCTTTCGGGACCGGCGATTTTGCGAGGGACGCCGAGGAGCAGTGGCGGCTTGGACGTGAGCTGGTGTCATTGCTGGCGGGTCCACGCACCTTTGGTGAGATCTTCGCTTTCGACGATCCTGAGTTGCGTCTACCGGCCCTCGACCGTCTGGAAGGCTTTGATCCCGCCGATGCGTCCAGCCACTACCTGCGCGTATTGCTCCCTGTCGAGACGAACGAGGGCTCGGTCCTCCTGGCGTGGGCCTACGTGGTCGAAGAATCATCAGGAAGCCACCTGCCTGCAGGCAGATGGCCTGCGTAATGCCATGTGCACTAGGTCGATGACCTAGTGCACATGGCAGCATCAGGTATCAGGTTCTCGTTTCGCTGAAGAGCTGAGGGCGATTGCTAATTGTTCTGGCTCTGGGGGTCGTCATCTTCGATGATCTCCTCGCGTATCACGCGGCGGCGGATCTTCGTGCGTCCGCCCTCCTGTAAGGTCTCGGTCTCCTCGGTGTGGCGCGTGGTCGGTGCCTCCCTGTTCGTCTCATCGGTGGAGGCCCCTGTGCTACCGATGGACGATCCGGCCTCAGAGGACTCTTCCGTGCTTCCGTACTCGGGGTCTGCGGAAGAACGGTCGTCGTAACCACCGTAGCCACCCTCAGAACTCCCCAGGGATTCAAGGCCGAAGTGGCTGCGGATACGGTCCTCGTAGTCGCGAGTGATGTCCTCATCGTCGTCGAAGCTCGGGGCGTCTCTTACGTGGTTCTTCGACTCCGAGACTACTATGATCCTTTCGCCTTCGTTTACGCTGACGATATCCATCGGGATCAGGGTAGACTTGAGACCAAGGAACCCCATCTTGACGCCGATGTATTCTTCGCGATCTGTCTCGTCCACGAAGAGGTCGTCGACCTTCCCGATCTTCTCCCCCTGGTTGTCGTAGACCTTGTAGTCCTCGTACTTCTCCTCGAGTTCCCTCAACCTATCTTCGCTCGCCACGTTCTCCTCCTAGATAAGCCTGCGGCTGTTAGTGATCTCGGTACCCGAGTCAGGGCTGCAGGTAAACATGGACGCTCCCGGAGAACAATGCGGAGAAGCGGCTTGCTAAACTACTGTGAAGGGTGATCTTTCAGAGAGGCGGGAGCATGGTATGCAGGGAACCTCAGGGCGCAAGGATTCTCTCTGTGGATGTTGGTTCCTCGTCGGTGAGGGCCGAGCTCTACGACGACGCTGGCAACGGCGTAGTGGGCACCGAGGTGAAGCTCGACTACGAGTTCGAGTACACACCAGACGGCGGCGCGGAGAAAGGCGCCGATGAGCTACTCGACCTCGTGGTCCGCGCCGTAGACGGCACGCTCTCCCAAGCCGGTGGATTGGGGATCTCCGGTGTCGCCATGAGCACCTTCTGGCACTCGGTCCTTGGCCTTGACCGAGACGGGCGTCCTACGACCCCGATCCTTACCTGGGCCGACCGCCGCGCGGCAGAGTGCGTACCAGATTTGCGCGAACGCCTGGACGAGAGGGCCAACCACCGTCGCACGGGTTGCGTGCCCCACTCCAGCTACTGGCCTGCCAAGCTGCTGTGGTCGAGCTGCGTTATGCCCGAGGCTTTCGAGAAGACGGAACGCTGGGTCTCCCCAGCCGACTACTTCTACGCCCGTTTCTTTGGGGAGCTGTATCAGGTGGGTACGTCGATGGCCTCGGGAACAGGCCTCTTCGACCAGAATCGGCGGAGGTGGGATCGCGAGACGTTGGAGGTCCTGCCCGCCGAAGAGGCGCAACTCTCCGCCATCTCGGATGAGCCCCGGAGGGGTTTGGCAGGGGAGTGGACAGAGCGGTGGCCGGCCCTGCGGGAGACACCGTGGCTCCCCGCGGTGGGCGACGGTGCCTGCTCGAACGTCGGAAGCGGGTGCACGGGTAGTGACCGGCTGGCGTTGATGGTCGGCACTAGCGGCGCGATGCGGGTGCTGTGGAAAGCGGAGTCCGTGGAGATACCCGATGGTCCCTGGTGCTACAGGGCCGACGCGAAACACTACGTCATGGGCGGCGCACTCTCAGATGGCGGAAACCTGATCGAATGGCTGCGCAACACGCTACGCCTTCCAGATCCGGAGAAGACCGAGGAACTGCTGTCCGACATGGAGCCTGACTCCCACGGCCTCACGTTTCTGCCACTGCTCGCCGGAGAGCGTGGACCGGGATGGGCCGACAGGGCCAACGGGACAATATCCGGGCTCTCGATGACCAGCAAGCCAGTCGAGATACTGCGCGCCGCCATGGAGGCTGTGGCCTTACGGTTCGCCATTATCGCGGAGATGATCGACACCGCTTCCCCCGGGGAGAAGGAGGTCGTTGCCAGCGGCGGAGGCCTCCTCCACTCACCGACGTGGACCAGGATCATGGCAGACACGCTAGGCAGACCGGTCACGCTCTCTGGTGTAAAGGAGGCCTCCAGCAGGGGCGCAGCCCTGATCGCCCTGGAAGCGCTGGGAGGACCAGAGATCGAGACCGCACAAGCGCCACTCGGCGAGACCTTCGAACCGGACCCGTCCAGGCACGAGATCTACAGGAGGGCGCTCGAACGCCAACGTCGGCTCTACGACGCAGTGCTCGGCCGCTCCTAAAGAGCATTTCGTCAGACAGACCCTAGCGGACAAGGCGGCGGAGCCACCGTGCCGACGGGCGCGTTAGCGCTCGTCTATTGGCACGTAATCTGTTTCGCGGGGGCCTGTGTAAATCTGGCGCGGACGGGCGATCTTGAGCTCTGGGTCGTCTATCATCTCCACCCACTGGGCCATCCAACCCGAGGTGCGTGGTATGGCGAACATGACGGTGAAAGCGTCCGTCGGTATCCCGAGGGCTTCGTAAATGAGGCCTGAGTAGAAGTCTACGTTGGGATAGAGCTTGCGGCTCGTGAAGTAGTCATCGTCGAGCGCCCGCTTTTCGAGTTCGATGGCAATGTCGAGCAGCGGGCTCTCCTTGTTCGTGGCTTCGAGCACCTCGTCGACGTGGCCGCGGATGATCCTGGCCCGCGGGTCGTAGTTCTTGTACACCCTGTGCCCGAAGCCCATGAGACGCTCGTCACCTTGCTTGACGCCTTCGAGGAAGGCGGGGATGTTCTCGATACTTCCTATGCGCTGGAGCATCCTGAGGACCGCGACGTTGGCCCCGCCGTGCAACGGGCCGTAGAGCCCGGCGCAGCCAGCGGTGATGGCCGAGAAGGGGTCGACCCTCGAAGACCCGACGACCCTTACAGCAGCGGCCGAACAGTTCTGCTCGTGGTCGGCGTGCAATATGAAGAGCACGTCCAGCGCCTTCTCCAAGCGCGGGTCGGGCTCATACTTGGGCTCGGCCATCTTGAAGAGCATGGACAGGAAGTTGCCCGCGTAAGAGAGGTCGTTGTCGGGGTAGACGTAAGGCAACCCGAGGCTGTGACGGTAGGCGAACGCGGCAAGGGTAGGCATCTTGGCGATCAGACGCACCGCCGCAACGTGGCGCTGGTACTCATCGTCGATATCCTGGGCCTCGGGATAGAAGGTCGAGAGGGCGCCGACGGAGGCCTGCAGCATCCCCATCGGGTTCGCGTCGTGGCGGAAGCCGTTCATGAAGTTCTTGATGTTCTCGTGAACGTAGGTGTGATGGGTTATCTCATAGGTCCAACGGTTCAGCTCGTCCTCGGTAGGGAGCCTGCCGTAGTTGAGTAGATAGGCCACCTCGAGGTAGGAAGAGTGCTCGCATAGCTGCTCGATGGGGATGCCACGGTGCTCCAGAATCCCCTTCTCCCCGTCTATGTAGGTGATGGCGCTCCTGCAACTCGCCGTGTTGGAGTAACCGGGGTCGTAGGTCATGAGGCCAAAGTCGTCTTCGTCGACCTTGATCTGCCTGAAGTCCATGGCGCGGACCGTGCCGTCTTTTATCTCGACGTCATAGCTCTTCCCCGTACGATTGTCCGTGACCGATAGACTCTCGGCCCCCGTGGCAGTCGTACCCCGCCCGTTACCCGTGCTCTGCGACTCTTCGGTCAACCTGTGCCCCTTTCTCTTGCACGTGCGTTAATTATATATGCTCGTGCCACATATGTGTCTGCTTCGAAACGCACTGTGAGGTACAGGTATTATCACGCACTGGAGGGGAAACGGAAAGTAATGTGCGCGATCCGGCTACATGGGGGACGAAACCTTCGTCTTACGCCCGCGTATACGCGGTTATCCACGCTGAGGAAGGAGCTCACATGAAAACTGACGCGAGGAACTACGGGATTCAGCGCGAGTACGGCCCGCGGCTCGAGGCACCTGGTCCTGGCGTGATGAGCGTCGAATACGAGCGCACATGGTCGGTACTGGCCCATTTGAGCACCTTCTTGAACCTCTTTACGGGATTTCTCGGGCCTGTTGCGGCGTTCGTGATCTGGCTGGTCTACAAGGACGATTCTCCTACTGTGGCCGCGCACGCGTTGAGATCGGTCTTCTACCAGGTTGCCTGGCTCAGCGTCATCTTTATCGGGTGGACCATAACGTTCGCGCTTATGGCGGTCCTTGTGGGGTTCCTCCTCGTGCCCGTCATGGCCGTTGTGACGTTCGCACCTTTCGTACAGGCCTCCTACGAGGCGTACTTGGCTTACCGGGGCGATGGACGTCGCTATTTGTAGGCTAGAGGTTTCAGGCTCCAGGC
>DATDKO010000530.1:0-7760 GCA_036519935.1 Rubrobacter sp.
ACCTCTACGCGCCATCTCCCTCCCTGATCTCTAAAGCCAAAGCATTCTAGCGGACAACCTCTACCCCATCCGAATCCTGACGCTCGCAGCGTGGTTCCCGAAGCCTTCGAGGCGGGCCAGGCGTTCCACGTGTGGCCCGAGGTCTCGCAGGGCGTCCCTGGTGAAGTGAATGTAGTTCGTCCTGGCGAGGAAGTCGTGGGTACCGAGGGCGGAGGACCAGGTAGCGGTCCCGCCGGAGGGCAAGGCGTGGGAAGGACCGGCCGCGTAGTCGCCGAGCGCGACGGGGCTGAAGTCTCCCACGGCGACCATGCCGACGGCGTCGAGATCCCGCACGACGGTCTCGTGGTCGTCCGAGATCACGTGCGCGTGCTCGGGGGCATAGCGGTTGGAGATCTCGACGGCCTGCTCCAGGTCCTCGACGCACACCAGGTAGACGTATTCTGCCGGCTCGCCGGAGAGGAGCGGCTCGACACAGGAGATCAAACCCTCGCTCGGCGTGAGCAGCACGGCCGACGCCCCGGAGAGATGCTCGGCCTGGGCCATCAGGTCGGTGGCGACGCGCTCCGGTACGGCGCCTGCGTCAGCGATGACTAGCACCTCACTCGGCCCCTGTGGCGCGTCGATGCCGACGATCCCGAAGACTTCGAGCTTCGCCGCCGTGACGTAGTCGTTGCCTGGACCTACGACCTTGTCCACAGCAGCCACACTCTCTGTGCCGTATGCGAGTGCTGCGATAGCCTGCGCGCCCCCGACGGCATAGACCTGTTCGAGACCGAGCAGGCCGGCGACGGCGAGCACGTTGGTGTCAGGCAGTCCATCCGGCCCCGGTGGGGTGCAGACCCTGATCCCCCGCACCCCTGCCACCTGGGCCGGCACCGCCAACATGACTAGCGTGCTCGGGTACGCGGCGTGTCCTCCCGGGATGTAGAGCCCTGCGCGGCGGATGGGTCTGACGCGCTGCCCCGTGGTGGCCCCGGCGCGGCTCCGCTCCCACGGGTGATCCATCTCTTTCTCGTGGAAGGCGCGTACGTTCTCTATCGCTACACCGAAGCTCCCTTCGAGCTCAGGTGCGAGAGATTCGCGGGCCTTGTCTATCTCGCCTTGTGGAACCCGAATCTCCTGTAGTCTGACGCCGTCGAAACGTTCGGTGTATTCGAGAAGGGCCGCGTCTCCCCTTTCGCGCACGTCATCGACGATCCGGCGGGCTGCGTCGCGGACCGCCTGTGAGAGAAAGCCACCTGGTCGGCGCAACTCACCGACGATCTCGGCCGGTTCTCTCCCACGGGCATCTACTTTTCTAACCACGGGGCTTGCCGTTCCTCTGCATCGCGTCGGCCACTGCTACGACCTCGCTATGGCGCAGGCGGTACGCGCCGCGGTTGGAGATCAGACGCGCCGTCGAGGTGGAGATCTCATCGAGCACCACCAGGTCGTTCTCGCGCAACGTCGTGCCTGTCGCGGTGAGGTCGATGATGCACTCTGCGAGGCCGACGAGGGGCGCGAGCTCTATGGAACCGTGCAACTCTATGACCTCGGCCTGGCGGCCCATGCGCTCGAAGTAGCGCCTTGCGGTGTCGGGGAACTTGGTCGCTACCCTGACGACCTCGGCGTGGCGGATGGCCCGCCGCACGTCTTCGGCCCCGCCCTCCGGGGCGGCCAGGATCATACGGCACCTCCCCGTCCCGAGGTCCTTCAGCTCGACCACGTTGGGCTTCTGCTCATCGAGCACGTCCTTGCCAACTATGCCGATGTCAGCCGCCCCGTACTCGACGAAGACGGGCACATCGGAGGGCCTGCTTACGATAAACTCGGTACCCTCGGCCCTGTAGATGAGCCTGCGCCCGTTCTCGCGGACCACTCCGGCCTGGAGCCCGGCCATCTCCAGCGCCGCGAGCGCGTCAGCGAAGATAGCGCCCTTGGGCACGGCGACGCGCAGCCCGCTCACGGGAGCACCATCCTGGCGACGGACTCGGGACTCATGAAAACGAACTCTCCGGCGGGGTCGGCAGTGGCGACCTTGACGCCTCCTGTTGCCGGGTAGGAGATCCAGGCCGCCTCCACGCTCCTCGCGTACTCCACCGCGGCCTTAGGCGGAAGGTTCTCTGCAAGATGCAACACTGGCACGCCTAGCCTCCGCAGGCGGGCCGCAGCCTCGATGCCACTGACATCTCCGCCGACGAGGACGAGCAGGGGCTGCGAACCCTCCTCAGGCAGCACGGAGAGCAGCCTCTCAAGGTAGATGGCGAAGCCTGTCGCCGGCAGCTCCTTCCCGAAACGCCTGAGGAGGTTGTCGTAGCGTCCACCGTTGGCGACGGTGAACCCGAGGCCGGCGGCGTAGGCCTCGTAGACCGCACCCGTGTAGTACTCGTGGCGCCCCGAGAGACCGAGATCCAGGATAACCGCCCCGAGCGCTCCGTGCGCCTCGAGGTGACGCAGTATCTCCCGCAGGTTCTCGAGGGCCTCCCTCGCCTGTTCTCCCACCGCGAAACGTCCAGCTTCCTCGATGAGCGACTCATCCGCTGCAGGACCGACGATACGCGGGATGCCGCGGACGCCGGCGGCGGCGTCCGCCGGCAGCTCCCCCGCAAGGTCGTCGACGGCTACGAGGTTCTTCGCGGCCAGGGCGCTGGTTACGGCCGTTGCGGCGCCAGGGGCGACGTGTCGCAGATAGCCTGCGTAGAAGGCCGACTGGCCGAGCACGACGGCGAAGTCCGAGGGGGTGCTGAGGCCGAGGCTCTGCAGCACGTCGACGAGGAGTGCGATGGTGGAGGCGTCTTCCCTTGGGCTTGCGGAGCCGACGACCTCGACGCCGGCCTGGTAGAGCTCCGCGCTCTGCCCGCGGCCTACGCTCGCGCGGCGGTAGGCAGGGAGGACGTAGGAGAGCTTGTGCGGCGGCGGGCTGCCTGCCAGGCGCTGGGAGATAACGCGGGCTATAGGCGTGGTCATCTCAGGCCTGAGGAGGAGCATCTGGTTGTCCTGGTCGAAGAGCTTGTACGAGACGTCCCTGAGGCCGTGCTCCTCGATCACCTCAGAGTACTCCAGCGCGGGCGTGAGGACCTCCCTGAACCCGAACAGTTTGAACCGATCCCGGATCAGACCCTGCACGTCGAGCAGCCGCGTGGACTCGGGCGGCAGTACGTCGCGCGTGCCCGGTGTGGTGGCGAACTTTCGAGGCGGCTCACGATCCATAAGAGAGGCTATCTTAACCGATGGGCGAAGCGTTGGCGGCCCCGGCGACTATACGGCTACTACTCCAAGAACTACTGCCCGTTCTCGGCTGCCCGACAACTAGCAGCAGCACAACTTCTCAGTTTCTTGAGGCGCTTTGTCAGGGTGGCGGGTGGGTTGCTGGGATCGTAAGAGTCGCGGAGCTCGTAGGGGTCGTGGCCGAGGTGGTACAGCTCTCCCTTTCCGCCCGCGTACTCCACGTACTTGCGCCCGTCGCTCGTGCGGATACCTCTGTAGGCCGGTGAGTAGCGGGCCGCAGCTTCGAGCAGGATGGCGCTCCTCCAGTCGGTGGTGTTCCCCTCGAGCACAGGCTGCAGGGAGCGTCCATCGACGTAATTGGGTGTGTGCACGTCAGCCAGGTCCGTAAAGGTGGGCAAGTAGTCGGTGTCGAGGACCAGCTTGTGGGCCTGGTGGCCCGCCGCCACGCCAGGGCCGCGCACCAGGAGCGGCATGCGGATGTCTTCCTCGTAAGGGCGCCACTTATCCTTCGGTATGCGGTGCTCGCCCCCATGCCATCCGTTGTCGGAGGTCAAGAAGATGTAGGTGTTGGAGAGCACGCCCCTGTCATTCAGCTTGCCCACGATTCCGGCCACGAGGTCGTCGAGCGCCTGCAGCGTTTCGGCCCTCTTTTCGGCGCGGTTGTCTATCTTCGCCATTTTGGCATCGCTGAGCCTCGGCAGCTTCCTTATCCAGGGGGGTTTGTCTGCGACATTCTTCTCGTTGAAGGAAGGCAGGCGCGGGGCCTTAAGGCCGTCGTAGACGTGCTTGTCGCGCGATGCTGGCGTGGCCGGACCGTGAGGGGCTCTTGGCGCCACATAGGCGAAGAAGGGCACCCGCGCGATTGCGGAAATGCCGATGAAGGTCTTTGCGTGATCCGCTATCACGTCCGTTTCATAGGTTGAAGTGGTCGAGCCGTAGTGGATGATTCTGCCATCATCGTTGATCTTGTAGTCGTAGTACTGGCTACCGCCCGTGTGCGCGAACCACCTATCCCAGCCCGGCAGTGTGTCCGTGGAGCCTGAGTATTCATTGAGGTACTTGCCGAAGAGG
The DNA here is from genome assembly GCA_036519935.1 of Rubrobacter sp. GTDB lineage: Bacteria > Actinomycetota > Rubrobacteria > Rubrobacterales > Rubrobacteraceae > Rubrobacter_D. The sequence continues at coordinate 4,279 of DATDKO010000530.1, forward strand.
CCTGTCCTGTATCCCGCCGCATGCAGACGCGTCGCCACGTTGTCCTTCTCGTTGCCTTCGTTACTGTACGCCTGCCAGCCGCCGCTTGAACCCTTGTTGGTCCAGACCCCGGTGTTGTGGGCGTACTGGCCCCTCATGATGGTGGCCCGGGTGGGACAACAAAGCGCGTTGGAGACGAAGGCGTTTGAGAAGCTCATGCCCTTGTCCCTCAATTTAGAGAGAGTCTTCGGCATGTATTTGAGGTCATCTTTGCGCATGTCATCGGCCAGGATGAAAACGATATTGGGTTTGGCGGTAGCCCCCTCGGCCTCCCGTGCGGCGCTGCCCCAGACGCCCGACACGAGCAGTACGGCAAAGGCCACCGCAACCGAAAACGTGACAGTCCTTCTCATGTCGAACACCCCCTCATGGCGAGACGGAAGGGAGAAAGGTGATCAGACCCCCGCCCCGGATACAGCTACGTGAGCAGCATAGCATCTTCGTGGGCGAAAGCATATCCCCCTAAGTGCGTAATGTTGGGCCCTTCTCGGCGAACCTATTGCCGCGCCGGGCTAGAAGAAGCGGGCGAGGCAAAGGACTACCCGCCGTTCTCGCCACACAAGAGTATGTTAGCCGTTCGTCGGAGAGGACACGAGACGTTCCAGACCGAGATTGTGGCCTACGCCCCTCCGGCTAGCGCCGAATCTGGGTGACGGGCGGATCGTAAAATACATCGAGGAGCCAGTCGACGGCGATCCTGGCCCGGCTCTCGGGGCTCTCCAGCTTGTAGAGATACGTCAGCCGCCAGACAAGGGCCGCTATCTGGCCACTGAACTTGACGCCCAGGACGTCGTTGACGGCGAACTCGCTCCCGAGCTCGACGAGCTGCCCTAATGACTTGTAGCGGAAGGGCTTCGGCTCCTCGCCGTCTATCACGGCGAGGATGTTCCTGGCGACGGTCTCACCCTCCTGCACGGCCGCCTGGGCGTTGGGGGGCACGGACGCGCTGTTCTCGTCCACAGTCGCCGCGCAATCGCCGATCCCCCACACGTTGTCGTGGCCTACAACCCGCATATAGCGGTCCACGGTAAGGCCATTGCGCTCGTCGTGAGGAAGGTCGATCTCGTCGAGCTTTACGCTCGCCCTGGCGCCCGCCGTCCAGATGACGTTCTCGACCATGATCTCACGCCCGTCACCGAGTATAACCCTGTCCGCCGTGACCTTCTTCGCCTTGACGTTATTGATCACCTCTATCTGGAGGTCGGCCAGCTTTTTGCGCGCGACCCTCCTCAGGGCGGGGTCGAGCTCCTTGAGGATCTCCTTGTTCGCGTCGACGAGGATTATCTTGACGCGGTGCGGATTTATATTGGGGTAGTCGGGCACGAGCAAATCCCGGACGAGGTTGTGCAGTTCTGAGGCCACCTCGACCCCGGTCGCCCCGCCCCCGATAACCATGAAGGTCAGCTTCGAGTCGGGGATCTCGCCCCCCGCCAGCGTCGCCTCCTCGTAGCGCTCGATGACCCTGTCGACGATCGCCTCGCCGGCGCCGATCCCCCTTATGCTTATGCAGTGCTCTTCCACGCCGGGTATTCCGAAGTAGGCAGGCTCGGCCCCCAGCGAGAGCACGAGATGCTCGTAGGGAAACTCCTTGCCGCCTGCCACCACGCGCCGCCTTTCCAGGTCGACACTATCCAGAGGAGCCCGCCTGAAGCTGGCGCCGAGCCGGATCAGGGTCCGGCGCAAGGGCTGCGCGACGTTCTGGGTCGCCACATCGCCACCGATAACGCTGGCCAACATCGGCCAGAACGTGAAGTAATTCTCCCGCGAAATGAGCATGACCCCGATGTCGTCGCGGTCCCTGGCGAGCTCGCAGAGGGTCTGGGCCGCCTTATAGCCGGCGAACCCGCCACCAACGATAAGCACCTTGTTCGGGAAGTCTCTGTAGGGCGACCTCTCCCAGGGCTCGTACCTCCGTCGCACCCCCGAGAACAAAGCCCGCCGCAACAACTCGACACCGACTGCGCCGCCACCTGCGGCGAGCGCTCCCTTGAGCAGACCCTTCATCGCGCCCTCCCCATTCTCTAAGGTACTTTACCCATATATTCTTACGTACCCATCCCACCGATGCTATAAGCCGGAACGTACCCGACCGGCGGTGCTAGTATGGCGCACGTGATCAACGCCCGACCTGATGCTGCCTTTCAGGCACTCCAAGAACGCCTGGCCACGATAAGCGACATCTACTCCGCCACCTCGGTACAGGCGTGGGACAGGCAGACGTACATGCCCGAGGGCGGCGTGCGCGGCCGCGCCGAGCAACTCGCGAGCCTGGTCCGTCTCGCCCACGAGATGCTCGTCTCGCCAGAGACCGGAGAGCTCCTCGAACGCGCCGGCGAGCAGGAGCCAGGCTCCGACGAAGCCGCACTCCTGCGCCTCGCCAGACGCGAGTATGATCGGGCGAGCAGGCCACCGGCCCGCCTGGTGGCCGAGACCTCGCGGGCGACGGCGCTCACCGAGCCGGCCTGGATCCAGGCGCGGGAAAGCTCCGACTGGTCCCTATTCGCGCCCCACATGGAGCGCGTACTGGCGCTCAAGCAGGAAGAGGCAAGCCACCTGGACGGCGAGCATCCCTACGACGCTATGCCCGACCGCTACGATCCCGGCGCGAGCATACAGCGGCTACGAGGCATGTTCGAAGCACTGAAATCAGGGATAGTCCCGCTCGTACGCGACGTCTCGGCAAGTCTCGGGGAAGACCGCACCGCGCCGCTCAGGGGCGAGTTCGACGAGGTCACCCAGGAGAAGTTCGGACGCGACGTTATCTCCAGCTTCGGCTACGACTGGAGCAGGGGCCGCCAGGATAGGGCAGTCCACCCCTTCTGTATCAACTTCGGCGGTCCAGGTGACGTAAGGATCACGACCCGCGTCGACCAGGGGCTGTTCTCAGTCGGGCTCTTCGCCACCTGCCACGAGGCCGGCCACGCCCTCTACGAACAGGGTGTTGACCCCGCATACTCCCGCACGCCCCTCGCCGGCGGCGTCTCGATGGGCGTCCACGAGTCCCAGTCGCGATTGTGGGAGAACCTGGTCGCCCGCTCCAGGCCTTTCTGGTCCCACTTCCACTCCAAGCTGCGGGCCGTCTTCCCCGGCGTCCCTGGCGACGTCGAGACCCTCTACAGGACCGTCAACGCCGTCAAGCCCTCGGAGATCAGAACGGAGGCTGACGAGCTCACCTACGACCTCCACGTCCTCCTGCGCTTCGAGCTCGAGGTGGATCTCTTCGAGGCCGGCCTCGCTGTCGCCGACCTCCCTGAAGCGTGGAACACGAAGATGGATGAGTATCTTGGCCTCATTCCAGAGAACCACGCGCTCGGCGTTCTGCAAGACACCCACTGGGCTATCGGGTACTTCGGGTACTTCCCGGCCTACACTGTCGGCAACGTGCTCTCGGTCCAGCTATTCGAGGCGGCCGTTGAGGAGCGGCCCGAGATCCTGCCCGAGAT
>DATDKO010000531.1:0-14249 GCA_036519935.1 Rubrobacter sp.
GACCTGAAGCTGCGGAGTCCCATCTTTGCGCGGACCGCCGCCTACGGCCACTTCGGACGCAGCGAAGCAGGGTTCACCTGGGAGGAGACCTCGCAGGCTGATGATCTCCGCCGCGCCGCCGGTTTGTAATTGGTAAAGAGAGTGGACCGGGCGCCCTCCCGCGCCACACGAAACCCGCACGCGGCACGAGTAAGCTTGCTCATACCCACGCACGCCCTACCTCCCCTTAGCTACAGGATACCTGAGCGCCTTGGGCCAAGGGTTCGGGTAGGAACAGCAGTCGTCGCGCCGCTCTCGGGAAGGCAGCGCCTCGGCATAGTCGTCGGTACCGAAGACGAGAGTGACCGCGCCCGCGAAGCGGTAGTCTCCGTCGTACCTGATCTCTCGCTGCAACCCGCACTTGTACAACTATGCCGCTGGATCCACGCTAACGCAGCGGTCCCTTTGCCGGCGGTGTTGAGGGCCGCACTGCCGCCGGGCATCGAAGCGGGACGCTACCGCGTGATAGAGCCTTCTCCCGACTGGCCTTGGGATGTTGATAGTAGCGTCACGCGCGCGGCCCTCGAGCGCACCCTCGGGCCCGATGAACTACGTGCGGCCCAGGCTGAGGGGCGGGTCGTGCTCGTCCCGTCAGCGCCGCAACCGGCTACGGTGGAATGGACTGTGATCCGTGCCGCCGCAGAACCTGACCTGACTCGTGCCCCACGCCAGCGCGACCTTTTTGTAACCTTGAAAGAGCGCGGCGGCTCGAGCATGACCTCCGCCCTGCTCTCGGAGACCGGCGCGAGCCGGAGTTCCCTGCGGGAGCTCGTGCGCAGGGGCGCAGCAAGGTTGGTGCGCCGCCAGGAGCCCGCTCCTTTGCTGGCTACCCTCGGCGAACCTGGCGTCCCTGAACAACTCGCTCCGTTCTCACGGACCGCGCGGCGCGCCGTAAGGGGCGGTGGCCCCTTCTTGTGGAGGACGACCGGGCGAGAGGAGCACGCCGCGGTCACGGCCATAGTAAGGGCGACGCTGGAGGATGGGAGACAGGCCTTGATACTCGCGCCGGAGGTACGGTCGGTCGAACGGCTGGTGGATCTCCTGCGTATGGCGCTCGAGAAGGGACACAGCGTAGCCCCTTACCATAGCGGCCTGGGCCGTGGCAGGGTCGCCGTCCACGAGGCCGCCCGCAACGGAGACGTGGACGTCGTGGTCGGGACCAGGACGGCGGCCCTTCTCGGGCTGGCGCGCCCTGGTTCGATCTGCGTGGTCGACGAACCGAACGGCGCGCACAGGGCCGAGCAGGGGCACGAAGGTCTTCCCGTGCACGTGCGGGACGTGGCGCTGGAGCGCGCCCGCCTCGACCGGACGGCGGTATTCTTCCTCTCGCCTTGCCCATCGCTCAGGATCTATGCCGCCGAGGTCCGCAGGCGAGAGCGCATACGCGAGCTTCCCACGGACCGATCCGGGCCGTGGCCGGCGGTCCGGATCGTAGACATGCGTGGCTCGGGCGCGACGTTCAGCTCCACTCTCTTAAACGCCTGCCGCCGCTGCATGGAAGGAGGGGGGAAAACGGGCGTCGTCCTCAAACGGCTGGGTTATGCGACCGCAATCTCATGCAGCCGCTGCGGCACGAGTCGGATCTGCCCGAACTGCAACCTGCCGCTCGTCTCGCACGGACGGGAAGGACCCCTGGTCTGCACCCGTTGCGGATATACAGGGGAGCCGGGCCCGTGCATCACGTGCGGTTCCGCGCGTGTGCGGCAGACGGGTCTCGGTGTCGAGCGGATGCGCGATGAGCTCTCGGAGGTCCTCGGAGTGCGGGTCGGCCGCATCACCGCTGAAGGCCAGGACAACGCCGATGCTCCTGTTGTGGTAGGGACCGCACCTCGCATTCTGGAAGGCGAGTGGGACGCGGTGATCCTGCCCGACGCCGATGCGTTTCTTGGGGGAAGCGGCATCGGTGCCGTGGAGAGATCGTTCAGATTGTTCTACGGCTCGGCGGAGGTAGCCAGAAAGCTGCTCCTCATCCAGACGCACGTCCCCGAGCATTACGCCCTGCGCGCTGCGGCAAGGGGTGACTACGAGGCGTTCGCCGCCGAGGAGCTCCCAAGACTGCGCGAACTTGGCTACCCGCCGTTCGCGTACGCCGCCTCTCTCACCTTCGAGAGTTCCGAGGCAGCGCTCTTCGGTGCGGTAGAATCCCGTTTGCGGCAGGCTCTCGAACCCGGGGTCGAAATCTCGGGTCCTGTTCTACTCGGGCGCGCCGGAGAGGCTACCGCGTGGCGGGTGCTGCTCAGGGCAAGGAGACGACCTGCCGTGGCCCGCGCGGCGACCCTGGCCGCCAGGACAGCAGCCCGGACGCGTGGGCTTGAGGTTCGCGTTGAGGTGGATCCCGAGGAGGTATAGCAGAGGTGGCACTAGATATCAGGAAGTTCGGAGATCCCGTACTCAAGACCCGCGCCGCGCTGGTCGAGAGCTTCGACGAGTCGCTGATCCGCCTCACCCAGCATATGCTTGCCACTATGCGCGACAATGAGGGGGTGGGCCTGGCAGCCACCCAGGTCGGACGCCTCAAGCGGGTGTTCGTCGCCGCAATCGAAGACGATGAATACGTTATCGTCAACCCCGTCCTCACGGATAGATCGGAAACGACCGAGACTGCTACCGAAGGATGCCTCTCCATACCGGGGATACAGGTCGACGTCGAACGTCCTGTAGCAGTAACCATCTCGGGCCAGGACGTCTCGGGCAAGCCGCTGCAAATAGAGGCCTCCGACCTGCTAGCCAGGGTCTTGCAGCACGAGGTCGACCACCTCGACGGTGTCCTCATACTCGACCGCACGGACAGGCAATCACGCAAGGCCGCCATGCGCGAGTGGCGGGAGCACCTGCTCGCCAAGCAGGGCTGACAGTACACCTTGAAGATCGCCTTCGCAGGTACACCACACTTCGCGGCGACCGTCTTGCGGGGTCTGATCTCCTCTCCCCACAAGGTGGGGCTCGTGATCTCTCAGCCAGACCCTCGAAAAGGCAGGGGACGTAGGACCAAGAGAACCCCCGTCGCCGAACTCGCCCATTCCCACGATCTCCTCCTGCGACAGCCGGACAGCATCTCCGAGATCAGCGACGAACTATCCCATTACGACGCCCTGGTCGTCGCCGCCTACGGACAGATACTGCGTCCCGAAACCCTCTACGCTGCCTCCGAAGGCGCCTGGAACGTTCACGCCTCACTACTGCCGAAATACCGCGGCGCAGCCCCCGTCGAACGCGCTATTATGAACGGGGAGACCGAGACCGGCGTAACCATCATCCGCATGGACGAAGGCCTGGATACAGGCCCAATGGCACTCCAGAACCCCGTCGCGATACCACCCGAAATGGACGCGGGAGAACTAACCGACCTTCTCGCCCATACCGGAGCTAAAGCTATAGTAGAGGGTTTGGACCTTCTCCAGACAGATACCCTGACCCTTGTCCATCAAGACAGTCGTCATGCTACTTATGCTTCTAAGATTTCGGACCAGGACAGGATCATAAGGTGGGGAAGGGAGGTTGGGGAGGTGCATGACCTGATAAGGGCTCTGGCCCCGCACATAGGGGCGAGGACATTCCATCCCGATGTCGAGGGGCCGGTCAAGATCTGGCGTTCCAGGATACTCGACCGTGCAGCAGTATCTTCCGAGGCAGGATACATAGACGCCGAAAACGGGCGTATCGCGGTGTATTGCGGGAAAGGTTGCCTCGAGGTACTGGAGCTCCAGGTACCCGGCGGCAGACGACTCCCGGCGCGTGATTTTCTGCTCGGTAACTCCCTCGAAGGTGCGTTTAGCTAGCCGGGTACCGCTATACTTAGCATAGGCAGCAGTGGGCGAGCGCATGATGATGTGGTGTACAGGAGCAACCTGTCAACAACGATGCTAAACTTCCTGGGGCGCTTGGAGTAATCTCTGTTGGAGGGAGAGGGAGATAAGAGAGCCCGAAACCACTACCGGCATGCCTGAACCTGAAGTCGAGGTGCAGCGGCTGGCCCTCGATGAAGAGATAAGAGTCGCCATAGTAGGGGCTGGCGGCTACGGAAGGGTTGCGTTGGACGTTCTGTTGGCGGGTGGGTTTGGAGATCGCGTGCTCGGGTTTTACGATGACGCCCACGCGGCGATCTCGGAGAGGGTGAGAGGGTATCCGGTTCTTGGGGACGTCGAGATGCTCAAGAGCATGCTCTCGGTCGAGCCGGTACACGTTGTAGTGGCGATCACGGACAACACCGCCAGGTTGCGGGTTGCCAATTCCTTGAGGGGCCTTGGAGGACAGTTCTTCACGGCCGTACATCCGCTCGCGTACGTCTCCGGCGTCGCCACGATCGAGGGCGGTTGCGTCGTCGCGGCGGGCGTGGCCGTGCATCCCGACACAGTCGTGGGGAGCCACTGTTTTTTGGGATCCGGGTCCGTGGTGGATAGGGACGCGGAGGTAGGGGCTGGGAGCTGGATCTCCGCTGGCGCGGTCGTAGGTTCCGGGGCCCGAGTCGGGGCAAGAGCGGTCCTCGGTCCCAACTCCAGCGTCGGACGAAAAGCCTCTGTGGGGGCCGACTCGGAGGTGGCCGCGCTCAGGCACGTCGCCAGGGAGGGCGTTTGATCGCACGGTCAGTTTCCCTTCGGCGGTACGGAGCACAGATCTTCGCGCTGTCTCGGGTGTTGGCGTAATGGCGAGGTTGCCGGGCTTCGGGGGGGCGAGGACTGTGGGCCTCGACATAGACCGCGGGTCCATCAAGGCCGTCCAGATCTCCGGCGCCGGCGGCGGGTACGCCCTGCAGCATGTCGGCTATCACAGGCTTCCTCCGGGGACGATTCTCGATGGAGAGGTCGCCGACCACGACCTCCTGGCCGCCGAGATCAGGGAGTTCTGGGATTCGCATTCGTTCAACGGCAAGGCCGTCACCCTCGGCGTCTCCAACCAGAAAGTAGTGGTCAGGCTGCTCGACTTTCCGCACATGGCGCAAGCCGACCTGCAGGGCGCCATAAGCTTCGAGGCCCAGGACCACATACCGATGCCGCTCGATGAGGCCGTTTTGGACTACGTCGTGCTCGGTCCCAGTGAGGAGCGCTCGGATCTGGACCGCGTTCTTGTAGTCGCCGCCCAGAGGGAGATGATCTCACGTTACACCTCGGCGGTCCGGACCGGTGGCCTGCGGCCTGCCGGCGTGGATGTCAAAGCGCTCTCGCTGACGCGCTCTACGCTCCCTGATCCCTTTTTCGGCGAAGAAGGAGCCGTACTCCTCCTCGACGTCGGGGCGGAGATCACCAACCTCGTGGTGGCGGATCGGGGTAATCCCGTCCTTACCCGCTTTGTGCCCATCGGCCTTGTCGACTTCGTGGCCGCTGTAGTCGAGCTCGCTGACCTTCCTGAGGATGAAGCCGAGAGGTTGGCGCTCGACTCGCGGGTCAGGTTGGGTTCCGAGCAGGACGAGGCACAGGAAACAGAGGCTGAGGAAGGTAGTTTCGATCCGGCGCTCGTCTACGACGTGAGACGCGGGCTCGAAGGCGCCGCGCAGACCCTCGCCGATGAGGTGCAGCGTTCCATCGAGCACCACCGCTCCCAGGAAGCCGCCCGCGAGGTCTCCAGGGTCCTTATCTCCGGAGAAGCGGCGTTGGTCTCTAACCTTGACGGGTATCTCGGGGAACTGTTGGACGTCCCGACAAGCCGCGGAAACCCCGTAGAGAAGCTCTCAGCCAACCGCTCCAACATCTCCGACGACCAGTTGAGGGCGATGGAGCCCGTACTGGCAGTCGCGTTTGGCCTCGCGATGGAGGAAGAATGAGGCGAATAAACCTCCTTCCCTCCGACGAGCGTGGCCGGCCCGCAGACAGGTTACGCCGCGGGGTTGTCGGTATCCTACTCGTCGTGGGCGCCTTCGTGCTGATCCTGATGGTCGGCGTTTACCTGGTACTGCTTCTGAGGCTGGGTGATCTCGAAGACCAGGTCGCAAAGCTGGATGCTGAGATCGCTCGGCAGAACGGACACCTGGCCGAGTTGAGCCCTTACAGGGATCTCAAGGCGCGTCTCGAAGCCAAGAAGCCGGTCGCCGACGGCATCTACCGAAGCCGTTTCGCCTGGGATCAGTTCTTGCAGGGCCTGGCCTTCGTCGTGCCTGAGAGCACCGCCCTCGACACCTTTACCGCCGAGGCCGCACCGGTCGACATCGACGCGCCGGTCGAGCAGCCCCTGGATCCACCGGGCACGATCACGTTTACGGGCGTCGCGTTGCCCCGCTACGAAAATGTGGCAGACTTCGTCGTGCGCATGGACAACCTCCAGTATCTCGCCAACGCGGATCTCGAACTAGCCACCGGGCCATCGAACTCACGAGTCTCCCCTTTGAGCTTCGAAGTCGCCTCGGAACTGATCACGCTGGTCGGGGATAACGGCACGGAGGTAAGGCTGGAAGGTGGATCGCAGGATGAGCTCGCGGCCAGATGGGGTTCGCTGCGTACGCGCGAGGTCGCCAAAATGAATCGTCCCTACGGGGCGGCAGGCGAACAGTACGCCAGGCATACGGGACGTGGGCGCAGATGAATCGCAACGATCGCAACATACTCATCCTGGGGATACTTGGAATAGTGATTATCGTCATTGGCTTCTACTTTCTCCTCTTGAGTCCACTTCTGCAAAATCTGAACCAACAGGCCCAGGCGCGGGAGGACAAACAGGCCCAGCTCGAGGAGGTGCAGCAACAGGTAAACGAGCTCGAGGAAGTAAGGCGCAACTCCCCGGAGATCGAACGCCAGCTCCTCGAACTCAGCAAGAGAGTTCCGACGCAGCCCCAAATCCCTACCCTCGTCGTCCAGGTCGAGGAGATCGCGGACGCCTCTGGCGTGACCCAGCTCTCGGTTGACCCGGAACCTCCAACCGCGCCCGCTGGTGGTGGCGATTACCAGGTCGTCCCCGTTACAATGCAATTCGATGGGACCTATGATCAGATGCAGGATTTCCTGTTGAGAACGCGTAACCTAACCAGGTTAGTGACAGTGACAGATTTAAGGTACTGTCGCAACCCTACCATTGGTGAACAGGCTTCGTGCGAAGTCGAGGGCGAGGCGTCAGGGACTACAGACGAGACCACGACGTTGAGTCCGGCCGTGGAGGCGCGTCTGTCGGTGGAAGTACAAGCAGACGTCTACTTCCAGCCGGAGGGCGTGCCTTCCGGTGCTGAGACCACGGCGCCGACCCCTCAGGAGACTACCACCCCGACACCTCCCGCCGAGGGGACCGGCGGTGGCTAGCCTGCGGTGGGTCGGCCACGCGGTGTCCGACCTCGCAAGGGGTCTCGTGGATACGTTCTTGCGTGACAACAGGTTGCTGCCACCGGTTCTGGCACTGCTCGCGCTGTTCGTCTTCGCCTGGGTCCTTGCAGGCGTATTCCTCGGCGGGACCGACAAGCAGAAGCCGGTCGCGCACAGATCCGAGGTTGCCCAGGCGAACGGCGCAGGGAGTTCGGATCCTGCAGCTCCCGAGGTAGACAACCCCAACGTGGATTCCTACGCAGCCTACCGCAGTAAGGATCCGTTCAGGCAGATCATGGCCGAAGGCACGACGACCCCGGAAGGAACGGCCTCCGCTCCCGCGGAACAGACCACGGGTACAGGGGGAGCAAACGGCGGTCGCCGCGGCAATGGAAGGGGTGCGGATTCGGACGGTGATGGCTTGCCCGACCGCAAGGAGGCGACCATGAGCCTCGATCCGAACAACCCTGACACTGACGGCGACGGTATACCTGACGGCCTCGACGACGCCGACGGGGACGGAGTGCCGGATGGGGCGTCGGATGGCGCCGCAGCGGGCGGCCGGAATAACAGGTCAGGTGGGAGTGGGGGAGGCCGCGGCGCAGGTAGCCGGCAAGGGCGAGGCGGTGGTCTGCTCGACAGCGGTGGAATACTCTCTCCACCTTAGCGGCATGACCTCTGCGACCGTTCCGTCGTGGGAGTGTTCGTCCGACGTGGGGTCGTTTGGGCCTCAGGATCGAATTACCAGCTTCGGTACTATGGGTGCTACGCGTGTAGTTTATATTAGCGGCAGGAGTTTGTCGGTCGTAAAGGCTCGGAGGCGTTTGTGAGGTTCGGTTTTTCGACGGCGGGAGAGTCTCACGGTCCCGCCGAGGTCGCCCTGGTGCACGGGGTCCCTGCGGGTCTCCGGCTCATCGCCGGGGACGTGAACAGGGACCTTTCCCGCAGGCAGAAAGGTTACGGGCGGGGTGGTCGCCAGAAGATAGAGAAAGACGAGGTCGAGTTCCTGGGCGGTGTGCGCCACGGTTACACTCTGGGCTCGCCCGTAGCCATGCTCATCCGCAACAAGGACTACGCCAACTGGGAACATCGCATGACCCCAGAGCCGGTCGAGGACCCACCGCAGAAGATCACACTCCCAAGGCCTGGTCACGCTGACCTTGCCGGGATGCAGAAGTACGACTTCGATGACCTGCGAAACGTCCTTGAACGCTCCAGCGCCCGCGAGACTACGGCACGCGTGGCAGCGGGCGGCGTGGCGAAGAAGCTCCTGGCCGAGTTCGGGATAGAGATAAGCAGCGCGGTCTATCGAATAGGTGCCGTCGCCTATCCCAAGGAACAGGCCGCCCTCGACGCCGCCACCTCAGACGAGTCAGAGGTGCGCTGTCCCGACCCTGATGTCTCCGAGAGGATGAAGGCGGAGATCGACGCCGCCCGCTACGCCCGCGACGCCCTCGGGGGGGAGTTCGTCGTCGTCGCCAGGGGTTGCCCGGCAGGCCTCGGCTCCTACGTCGACTGGCGCGACAAACTGGATGCCAGGCTCGCCGCAGCAATGATGTCGATCAATGCGATCAAAGGCGTCGAGTTCGGTATGGGCTTCGAGCTCGCGGCCAAGAGGTCCAGCGAGGTGCAGGACGAGATACTCTCAGAGAACGGACGTCTCGCCCGCAACAGCAACCGCCTCGGGGGATTCGAAGGCGGGATGACGAATGGGGAGCCGGTGGTGATCTCGGCGGCGATGAAGCCGATCTCGACGATAGCGAAAGCCCTTCGTACGGTCGACCTGGCCACCGGAGAACCCACACGAGCTTTCAAGGAGCGTGCCGACTCCTGTGCGGTACCGGCTGCGGCGGTGATAGGGGAGTCCATGGCCGCGATTGTGCTCGCAGAAGCGTTCCTCGAAAAGTTCGGTATGGACAACATGACGGATATTCGCGTCGCCTACGACGCTTACACCGAACGTGTCGCAAGGACGGGAAAGAGACGCTGAAACATGGACGGCTCCGTAGCCATCGTCGGGTACATGGGTAGCGGCAAGACCACCCTGGGCCGTCTGCTGGCCAGGGCCCTGAGCCTCGAGTTCGTGGACCTCGACCGTGCCATCGTAAAGCGGGCGGGCAAGGGGATACCGGAGATCTTCGCGGAACACGGCGAGAAGCAGTTCAGGGACCTGGAGCACAAGGCGTTACTCCAGGCCCTCGACGGCGGAACGCCGAGCGTGGTCGCCTGCGGCGGTGGTACCGTAGTCCGTCCCGAGAACAGAACCCTCCTGCGTGGCGTGACGACGGTCTTCTTGAGGGAAGATATGGACATTCTCTATCGCAGGACTCGTGGTCCGGGCCGCCCCTTGCGGGCGGCGAGCCGCGAGGAGTTCGGGCTGCGCTACGCAGAACGTCTCCCGCTCTACAGGGAGGTCGCTGATCTCCAGGTCGATGCCGATGGACGCCCGCCGGCAAAGGTGGCAGAGGAGGTGCTGAAGTGCCTGTCGAGACGGTAGCGGTTCCCGTCACCCATCCTTACAGGGTCTTCATCGGCGTCGGTATCGACCTCGCGGAGATCTTCTCCAGGTCGCTCGAACCTGGTCTCTGCGCGATCTTCACCGACTCGACGGTAGGACCGCTGCATGCGGCGCGGGTGCAGGGCGCCCTAGAGAGAGCAGGCTGGCGAGTCGCAGGGACGATCGAGGTTCCCTCCGGCGAATCCTCCAAGAGCATGGAGGCCTACGCTGGTGCTCTCGGGCGCCTAGCCCGCATGGGACTGACCCGTGACGGCACCATCTTCGCCCTCGGTGGCGGGGTGGTCGGGGACCTGGGCGGCTTCGTCGCGGCCACCTACATGCGGGGCATAGACCTCGTCATGCTGCCAACATCCCTTCTCGCGATGGTGGACAGCGCCGTCGGCGGCAAGGTCGGGGTAGACCTCCCTGAAGGCAAGAACCTGGTCGGCGCCTTCGTCAGGCCCCGCCTGGTGGTGGCGGACCTGGACTGGGTCGCCACGCTGCCGGAGCGTGAGATCTCCAACGGCCTCGCCGAGACGATCAAGATGGGCCTGCTCTCAGGAGGAGCCTTCTTCGGCGAGCTCGGCCTGATCGGGGCCGCCCGCGCAGGCGACCTCGACGCGCTGCAGACACTCGTCCTCGATTCCGTAAGCTTCAAGGCGCGCGTGGTCGCCGAAGACGAGCTGGAAGGCGGGCTGCGCGCGATCCTGAACTACGGCCACACCATAGGCCACGCCCTCGAGGCCGCCGCGGACTACAAGCTGCAGCACGGCCAGGCCGTCGCGGCCGGAATGATCGCAGCCGCCAGCCTCTCCCGCGAGCGGTTCGGCCGAGACCTGACCGGCGTGCACGAAGACCTAATAGGAACCGCCGGCTTGCCACAACGCGTGCCCGACATCGACGTCGAGCGCACGCTCCTGGCGATTGCCCGCGACAAGAAACGCTCCGCCGAAGACGGACCCGCCTGGCACAGATTCGTGCTCCTCGAGGACATCGGCAGGCCCGTACGTAGCGTGCCTGTGAGCGAGGAAGAAGTTCGCCAGGCGATCGGAGCGATCGTTGAGTAAGGTCTTCGTTCTCAACGGCGTGAACCTCAGCACCCTCGGCACCCGCAGCCCCGAAATCTACGGAACCATGACCCTCGACGACATAGAGAGGCTCGTCAAGGACGAGTTTCCGGCTCTGGACCTGGAGTTCAGGCAGACGGACTACGAGGGCGAGATGGTCGGTTTCATAACGGAAGCGGCGGGCTCCGACGGGCTCGTCTTAAACGCCGGTGCCTGGACCCACTATTCTTACGCTTTGCACGACGCTCTGGAATCCCTGAATGCACCCAAAGTCGAGGTTCATCTGTCCAACGTACACACCAGGGAGGAGTGGCGCCGGGTGTCGGTCATCTCACCGGCGGTGGATGCGGTAATCGCGGGCATGGGGCCCCACGGGTATGTCGCCGGGGTCAGATACGTTCTCGAAGGGGGGACCTGATCAGGGTCCGCCCGCCGCTATGAGAGGCTCTCCTTCGGTGCTATTATCCCAGCGCGGCACCAGGCTGACAGGCAGAGAAACTGTGCGATAATAGCGCGGCGTCTGCGCCGGGTTTTCGCCGCGCAGGTCCGCTGAGAAGATCAGGCGCCGTGAACGGGAGCTTCCGACCATGATATCCACCAACCAGTTCAGGAACGGTACGGCCATCCGGGTCGATGGCAAGCGGTTCACGATTCTGTTTTTCCAGCACGTCAAGCCGGGCAAGGGCGGGGCGTTCGTAAGGACGCGTCTCAGGAACATAGACAGTGGGGCCGTGGTCGAGAAGACCTTTCGTGCGGGAGAGAAGCTCGAGAACGTGAGGACCGAGTCGCGGCCGATGACATACCTCTACAGGGATGGAGACCTGCTCTACTTTATGGACTCGGATACCTACGATCAGGTGCCGGTGCCAGTCGATGTCGTCGGCGAGGCGGCATTGTACATCGTTGAGGGTGGCACCGTCTCTGTGCTTTCGGCCGACGGTGAGGTCGTAAGCGTAGAGCCGCCCGCGCACGTGGACCTCGGGGTCTCGGAGACGGATCCTGGCCTCAAGGGCGATACGGCGACAGGGGGAACCAAGCCGGCCACCCTGGAGACAGGGGTCGTAGTGCAGGTGCCGCTCTTTATCAGCGTCGGCGACCAGGTAAGGGTGGACACGCGTTCCAACGAGTACCTGACGAGGGTCTGAAGCGTCGTGGACTGGAGAGGCCCTTGAGCCGCCGGACGGCCCGCAAGCAGGCTTTCCTGAACCTGTACCAGAGCGACGTAAACAACTGTCCTCTCGACTCGACCATGGAGCGCTGGCGGGAGTACAGGGGCGATCTCCAGGAGTATGCGGTCAGCCTCGCGCGAGGCGTGGAGGAGGAGCAGGAACAGCTCGACGCCTTGCTCTCCGAAGTCTCGGTAGGGTGGCCGGTGCACCGCATGAGCGCGGTGGACCGTTCGATCCTTCGCCTCGCGCTCTACGAGATGCTCTTCGTGGACGATGTCTCCCCCGAAGTCGCGGTAAACGAAGCCGTTGAGCTGGCAAGGGGATTCTCCGGCGACGAAGCGCCCTCCTTCGTAGGGGGAGTCTTGCGAGGCGCTGAGCTAAGAATGCAGGGCAAGGTTGGGCATGGCGGGCAGGGGTAGCGGAACGTACAGCCAGATCAGGTGGGACGCGCACAGGCGCGCCTTCGAGGAGTACCTTCACGGACTCAGGTTCACGGTAGAGAAGCGGCTCAGAGGACTCGAAGAGGCTATGAGGTACTCCATGCTCGCCGGCGGAAAGCGTGTGAGGCCCACGTTGTGCATGGAGACGGCCTGGATCTTCGGGGCCGAACCTTCCCACGTGCTCCCTTCCGCGGCGGCCATCGAGCTCATCCACACTTACTCGCTTATCCACGACGACCTTCCCGCGATGGACGATGACGACTACAGGAGAGGAAGGCCGACAGCCCACAAGAAGTTCGGCGAGGCGATAGCCATACTCGCAGGCGACGCCTTCTTCGGCGAGGCCCTGACCCTGATCACGGTCCACCAGAGGGGGAGCTGCGAGCAGATCCTCGAGGTGGTGCGGGAGCTCGCCGACTCGACGGGAGTCAACGGGATGGTCGGGGGGCAGGTCTTGGACATGGACCAGACGGGCCTAGCCGAGGCGACCGAGCCCGAGACCCTGTACATGATCCACGAGTACAAAACGGGCGCCCTGATCAAATCCTCAGCCTGTATCGGGGCGATACTGGCAGGGGCCACCGGCGAGGAACAGGCAGCGGTCTCGGAGTACGCCTCACAGCTTGGCCTGTGCTTCCAGATTGTCGACGACGTTCTCAACGCCACGTCGACGCGGGAGGAACTAGGCAAGAGCGCCGGTTCCGACGCCGAGCAGGGCAAGGCCACGTTCGCAGGCGTCTTCGGCCTCGAAGGCGCAAGGCGGGAGGCTGACGAGGCCGCGAAGAGGGCCCTCACCGCGCTCTCCAGGGTCGACGGAGATACTTCGGGTCTGCAAGAACTGGCGTATTTCGTGCGCCACAGGGAGAGTTAGCCCTCAGGCATGGAGAGTAGCCCGAAAGGGAGCCCCAAGCGATTGGACACCTTGCTCGTCGAGCGGGGCCTCGCCGCGAGCAGGAGCAGCGCTCAGGGAATGATCCTCTCAGGCAGCGTGCGCGTGGGCGATGTGGTAGTGACCAAAGCGGGCTCGCGCATCGGCGCTGAACAGCACCTATCCGTCGACCACGCCGAACGCTTCGTCTCGCGGGCCGGCGAGAAACTGGACGCCGCCATCGGCGAGTTCGGCGTGCGGGTAGAGGGGCGTTCCTGCCTTGATGCCGGAGCATCGACGGGAGGGTTTACCGACGCACTCCTGCAACGAGGAGCCGAGAGAGTGCTCGCTGTCGACGTAGGCTACGGCCAGTTCGACTGGAAGCTACGTAACGATCCACGCGTCACCGTTATGGAGCGGACCAACGTGCGCAGGTTGACGGGAGCAGATCTGCCGTTCCAGCCCGACCTTCTGGTGGCAGACCTCTCGTTCATCTCGCTCACGGTCGCGCTGGAAAGCATCCTCTCGACCACTCTCGCGCTGCAGGAGGCGATCCTGCTCGTCAAGCCCCAGTTCGAGGCGGGGCCCGAGTCGGTAGGACGTGGAGGCCTGGTAAGGGACAGGGAGGTGCACGCCGCCGTGATACGCGGCGTCGCCCGGTACTTCAATACCCTTGGTTTCGGTGCTGTTGGGGCGACACGGGGGGCCGTCGCAGGAAGGAAGTCGGGTAATCTGGAGTACCCGGTCCACCTGATCAGGGGTGCGGAGCAAGACCTGGACGAGGCGCGCATCAGTGAGGTGGTCGGCGGTGGGTAACACCATGAACACCGCCCGAATCCGCAGAGTAGGTATCGTCGCCAACCCCAGGGTGAGCGACGGCTACGTCGACAGGCTTGTGGCCGTCCTCGAGAAGCACAGGGTCGAGGTCTCCGAGGTCAAATGCGACGAC
>DATDKO010000532.1:0-3767 GCA_036519935.1 Rubrobacter sp.
GGCAACCGCCGCTGCAACGGCATCTGTCCGCCCTCGTAGGCCGCGAACGCGGAGACACCAGAGCGGGCGCCCGCGCCCTTGTGGCCACGTCCCGAAGTCTTGCCGCGTCCCGAGCCCGTGCCGCGCCCGACGCGCTTGCGCGCCTTCTTCGAGCCTGGAGCACCCTCTATTTCGTTGAGCCTCACCGCTAATCCACCTCCTCGGCATGGACGAGGTGCTGCACCTTGTGGACCATACCCCGGATCTGGGGCGTGTCCTCGTGCACCCTGGAGTCCCTGATGCGCTTGAGACCCAGGGCGCGCACCGTCCGCTTGTGACCCTGCTTGGAGCCTACGACGCTCCTTACCTGCGTGACTTTGAGGGGGCTCATAGTGTGATCTTCACCCCTCGTGTCTGCTCGATGTCGGCCTTGCTGCGCAGCCTCTGGAGCCCTTCGACAGTGGCCTGCACGAGGTTCACGGAGGTCGTCGAGCCGAGCGCCTTGGTGAGTACGTCCTTTATGCCGGCGAGCTCGAGGACAGCCCTGACACCGCCGCCGGCGATCACACCAGTACCCTCTGAGGCTGGCTTGAGGAGCACCAAAGAGCTCTCGAACTTGCCTGTGACCTCGTGCGGGATGGTGGTATTGCGCATCGGTACGTCGAACATGTTTCGCTTGGCCCGCTCCTGGCCCTTCTGGATGGCGGCGGGGACGGTGTTGGCCTTACCGAGGCCTGTGCCGACCCTGCCCTTGCCGTCGCCAACGACCACGAGGGCCGAGAAGTTGAAGCGCCGGCCGCCCTTGACGACCTTGGCGACGCGCCGGATCTCGACGACCCTGTCCTGGAGATCCGAGGCCCCGTCGCGTTGCCGGCCGCCGCGTCCTCCCCCCTGTCTGTTATCGGTTCTTGGTCGTCCCAAGATAGTTCCTCCTAAAGAGTTAGAGCCTCAGTCCGCCCTCGCGCGCGCCCTCGGCGAGCGCCGCGATGCGTCCGTGGTATTTGTTTCCGCCCCTGTCGAAGACGACCGCCTCTATCCCGGCCTGGGAGGCTTCTTTCGCGATCAAGGCTCCGACCTTGCGGGCTGCGTCTTTGCGGTTCTCGGACTCCCCTACCTGGCGGGAGTCGGCCGCCGCGAGCGTCTCTCCCGCGTCGTCGTCGATTAGCTGGGCGTAGATGTGCACGTTGGAGCGGTACACGGAGAGGCGCGGCCTCGAGGCCGTACCGGCCACCTTGCGTCTGACACGCTTGTGCCGCTTCTCCCTGTGCATCCGCTTTTCGAGAACAGCCATGAATCCTCCTCCTACTATCCGGCTTTGCCGACCTTGCGACGGATCTGCTCGTCGCTGTAACGGATGCCCTTGCCCTTGTAGGGCTCGGGCGGACGGACCATCCGGATCTCCGCCGCCGTCTGGCCTACTCTCTGCTTGTCTATCCCGCGCACGATGATCGTCGTGGCGTTCGGAACCTCGAACTCTATCCCCTCGCGAGGTGAGATGGAGACAGGATGAGAGTAGCCGACCTGCAGATTGATGTCGCTTCCCTGCAGGGCTGCTCTGTAGCCGACGCCGGCGATGTTCAGCGTCTTCGTGAACCCTTCCGTCACGCCCGTTACAGCGTTGTAGATCAGGGATCGCGTAAGCCCGTGCATCGCCCGGTGCTCGGGCGTGTCCGCGGCCCGCTCGACTATTACGTTACCATCTTCCTGCCTCACATCGATCCCGCGCCCCACGGGCACCGTGAGCTCGCCCTTCGGGCCGTTCACCTTTACGCTACGGCCCGAGAGCTCCACGCTGACCGCGCCAGGGATCTCGACAGGAGCCTTCCCAATTCTCGACACTCCTCAATACCTCCCTAGTAGACGAAGCACAGGACTTCGCCGCCGACGCCCCTGCGCCTGGCCTGGTGGTCTGTCAGGACCCCCTGGGAGGTCGAGAGTATCGCCACCCCGAGCCCGTCGAGCACGCGAGGGATGTTGGTCTGCTTGCGGTAGACCCGGCGGCCGGGGCGGCTCATCCGCCTCAGGCCGGCGATGCCGCGGCTCCCGTCGGGGCCGTACTTCAAGGCTATTACAAGCCTCCTCTCGACCCCGCTCCCGCGCTCGGAGACGTCCTGAACGTAGCCTTCCTCCAGTAGGATTCGGGAGATCTCCGCCTTCATCTTCGAGTGCGGTATCTCGACCGTCTCCTGCTTGGCCATGTGCGCATTGCGGATGCGCGTCAGGAAATCCCCTATAGGATCATTAACCGACATAGTTATCTACCAACTCGCTTTCGTTACGCCAGGGATCTTCCCCTCGTGCGCCAGCTCTCTGAGGCAGATCCGGCAAAGCCCGAACTTCCTGTAGTAACCGTGCGCCCGGCCGCACCTCTGGCAACGGTTGTACTCCCTGACCGCGTACTTCTGCTTTTTCTGCTGCTTTACCAGCAACGCCTTTCTCGTCATTTCCTACCTCTCAACTCTGTCTGAACGGCATCCCGAGAAGCCGCAAGAGCTCCCGCGCCTCTTCGTCGCTCTCCGTCGTCGTCACGATCGCCACGTCGAGTCCTCGGGTGGCGTCTATGGAGTCGTAAGAAATCTCGGGGAAGATAACCTGCTCCCTGAGGCCAATCGCATAGTTTCCACGCCCGTCGAAGGAGGCGGGGCTAACGCCCCTGAAGTCCCTGACACGCGGTAGGGCTATGGAGATAAAGCGATCGAGGAACTCCCACATGCGCTCGCCGCGCAGCGTGACCCTGGCCCCTACGGGCATGCCCTCCCTGATCTTGAACCCGGCGATACTCTTGCGCGCCCGCCTGAGCTGGGCCTTCTGGCCCGTGATCCTGGCGAGGTCCTCCATGGCGCCGTCGAGGGCGCGGCTGTTTACCACGGCTTCCCCGACGCCCATGTTCACCACGATCTTCTCAAGACCAGGCATACGCATGGGGTTCTCGATGCCGAACCTCTCCTCGAGATCCGGGACCACCTCATCGTGGTACCTTTCCTTCAACCTAGCCATCGATATCCTTCCCTGACCTCTTTCCGACCCGGAGCTTCTCCCCCGAGTCCGTAAAGCGGTAGCCCACCCTCGTCAGCTCGCCGGAGTTCGGATCGACGAGCATCACGTTGGAGACGTCTATGGGAGCCTCGAAGTGGTAGAGCCCCTGCTGGTTCTGCTGGCTCGGCCTCGCGTGCCGCGTACGGACGTTGACACCGCCGACGACGATCCTGTTCTCTTTAGGGATGACCCGTTCGATCTCGCCGCGTTTTCCCTTCTCCTTGCCCGAGATCACGACGACGGTGTCCCCGCGCTTTAGCTTTAGACCCATAACTACAACACCTCCGGGGCGAGCGAGATGATCCTGGTGTAACCCTTCTCCCTGAGTTCGCGCGCAACGGGCCCGAAGATACGCGTCCCGCGGGGAGCGCCATCGGGGTTGATAATCACACCTGCGTTCTCCCCAAA
Organism: Rubrobacter sp.; assembly: GCA_036519935.1. Taxonomy (GTDB): domain Bacteria; phylum Actinomycetota; class Rubrobacteria; order Rubrobacterales; family Rubrobacteraceae; genus Rubrobacter_D. Next base: position 3,424 of record DATDKO010000532.1, read on the forward strand.
GCGGATGTACGACCCGTCGTCGCGTCGCGTCTCCTTCTTGGTTCGCACCACGACGGCCCTTACCACGTCGCCCTTCTTGACGGCGCTGCCAGGCGTGGCCTCCTTGACGGTGGCCACGATCACGTCCCCGACGCCGGCGTTGCGCCGTTTGCTTCCGCCGAGCACGCGGATCGTCAGGATGCTCCTGGCACCCGAGTTGTCCGCGACCCTGAGTCTCGACTCTTGCTGTATCACTACTCGGCCCTCGAAATGATGTTCGCGAGCCGCCACCTCTTGCGGGCCGAGAGCGGCCTGGTCTCTACGATCCGTACGGTATCGCCCACGCGGGCCTCATTGCGCTCGTC